>JAOAHD010000004.1 GCA_026415395.1 Candidatus Binatia bacterium
TCCTTAACCACCAGCAAAATGCCGTTCAGGCGCGGCATCGTGGTAAAAACCCCAAGCACGACCACGGTTCCCCCACGGCGCACCAACGGCAACGCCTGTTCAAGCGTGTCCGCGTGTCCCCCCACTGTCTCCACGACGATATCAGGTGCGCGCTCAGAGGCGGCTTCGCACACTTCCGCGTACGCGTTGGCGCCGGTGAACACGCGCGCCGCTCCTAAGCGACGGGCTGCCTCCGCTTGGTGCGGGTGCCGCGCGGTAGCCCACACCTCGCTGGCACCACTCCAATGTGCCGCAGCCACAGAGAGAAGGCCAATTGTACCTGCTCCGAGCACACACACGCGGTCTCCAGGCCGCATAGGCGCAATGCGCAGCCCGTGCCACGCTACGCTCAGGGGCTCCGCCAGTGCCGCAACGGCCCAATCCAGCCTCTGTGGCATCGGAAACACGGCCGCCTCCGGCACGCGGACGAAGTCGGCAAAACCACCATCGATCATATTTCCGAGCAATCGGAGGTCTGGGCAAAGTTGATAGTTCCCGCTCAGACAGAAGTTACATACTCGGCATGGGACCAGCGGTTCTATGACAACGGCATCCCCTTCTCGCACCCGGCGCACCCCACTGCCCAGGCGCGCCACCTCACCACTGATCTCGTGCCCAGGACAGACAGGCGGCGGGGGGAACTGCCCAGTAAAAAAATGCAAGTCGCTACCGCAAATTCCACAGTTGCGCACGCGCACGACGACCTCACCGTCCCTAGGCTCGGGCATCGCTGTTTCCCGCACCTCGATCCTTCCCGGCTCCACACAATATGCTGCACGCACTTGCCGTGTCCTCCTTCGAGCCTAGATCTACGCGTAGGCGCGCGACAAAAACCAGTACGTTCCTGCGGCTAAAACCACACCCGATCCCCCATCCACCAGCCAGCCGCCCGCGCGCGGATGGCAACGCCGCAACCATTGCAGCACAGGCCACGCGGTCGCGACCACGGCCAATTGGCCGAGTTCCACGCCGACGTTGAAGCCACCTAATGACAGAGCCAACGCCGTCGGCGGCAAGCCGACGTCGAGCAGCACCGAAGCAAAGCCAAACCCGTGTACCAAACCAAAGAGAAACGCCACACTCCAGCGTAACGACTCGGAATGCTGGACATCCCGCGCCCAGGCGAAAAACGCGGCAGAAAACAGCGCCAATCCAGCGGCCACCACTGGCGGCACCTTGCCTGCGCCGGCAAAAGCCGCGAGCGCCACCGCGACCAGTGCAGCCACAAGCCCCCACGGGCCCGCCCATTGGCCCTTTGCACGCAACCAGAAATTTTCCACCGCCACCATGACGATCGAAAACCCAATGAGCGCCTCCACCGCACTTGCCTCCGGTCGCACCCAACCCAGAGCCGACAGAGCCAAGGTGACGCTGTGCGCAAGCGTAAACGACGTGATCACCTTGGCGAGCGCCGACAACGAACCGCCCACCAAAATCAACGCAAGTACAAACACCAGGTGATCGTACCCGCTCGCGATGTGCTCAATTCCCAGCCATAGGTAGGTGGCAAAGCCACCTGGGACGGCGCCTTTGCCGCCGGCAGCACTGAGCAACAGCCATTCGCGTTGGGTTGACGTGAGCACGCGCTCGGGCGGCGATATCGGAAAGCCTTCCACACGCGCAAAGTGCAAATGGGTCGGCACGACATCGAACAACACATCGCTACGCACACGCACCCGGGTGCCGTGCGGGCACGCGAGCCCCCACTGCGCTGCCAAGCGGCCACCACCGGGGTGGAGGACGCGCGGCGGCGACACTACGGCACACGGCGCATCATCTACGAACAGCCGCAGTTGGCTGACCGCATAAGCGGCAAATTCACGATCGCGACTAGCGCTCGGGTACACGCCCCAAGAAAAGTGCGTGGCATCCAACTCGGCCATGCGAAAGGTCACTTCCACATGCGTTCCATTGAATCGCCAGGTGGAGTAAGAGTGCGTGCGATCGTGCGCCCGCGCTACTGTGGCGACGGCAAGCACGAGGGCAGCAGTAAGCCATGGCAATTGAGCACTTCTGCTCCCACCTGTGCGTCCGTTCATCGCGCTTGCCCTCGGATGTCCGCAGCGACGTCGGGAGCGACGACAACATCGGCACGTGCGCGCAATTCGTCGAGATACGTACGCAAAGCCTGCTCCGCAGCTTGTCGGCGAAATTCGTTGGCCACCTGCGGCCGAATCTCCGCAAACGGCGGCGGTTCCCCCTGACGCCGCTCGACGACATGGAAAATGTGTACACCGGTGGCGGAGCGAACCGGCGCGCTCACGCTACCCGTGGGCAAGTCTGCAAGGACTCGCACTGCAGTGGGGCCCAACAACTCCCCGAGTTTGCTCAACGGCAAGAGTGCGTCGGGTAGCGGTGGCGACTCCTCCTGCCCAGCAGCGGCCCGCAAGGCTTCGAAGCTCTCCCCATTGAGAATCCGCTGGTGAATAGCCCGCGCACGACCCTCCACCGCTGCCGCTTCCTGCGGCGCGGCAATGGGAAACCAAATTTGCCGGACTCGCAACAACTCCGGCCCAGTGAACCAGTCGCGGTTGGCCTCGTAAAAGCGCTCAAGCTCGGCCTCGCTGACCTCCACATTTTCCTGTGTGGCGACCACCGAATCGATCACAGCACTCACCAAGGCACGGCGGGCGCGCAGGTCGGTCCGCGGTAATTCCAGTTCCAAGGCGCGCTGCAGCAACAACTCCTCGTCGATGAGTCGCTGCACAGCCAAAGCGCGATCCTCGGGAGTCAGCGGCGATTTTCGATCGCTCGCCAGCGCTTGGAGAGTACGTTCGTACTCCGCCCTTGAGATAAGCGCACCGCCGACCCTCGCCACAGCATCAGGGGGAAGCCGTTCACCCCCGCCCTGAGGGGCCACCAGCCCAAAAGCGGTGAGAGCGACGCCACCTAGCATCCCGAGACCGGAAAGCCAACGAATTCGTCTACGCGAGGAGGGCGTTGCAATCACTAGCTCGGCGGGCGGAGATAAATCGGACTCGACCACGCGCGTTCCTGGTTCGGCCATAGGCAATCGTCCTCGTACGGTGTGCGATAATCGCCGTAGCAGGGACGAACCTCCACACAATTCCCTTGTTCGTCGTAACGGCAGCGCAAACCACCAGCATTGACCGCCAATGTCGGCTCCTGCAGAGCACGCACGTAGTAAACGAACTCACGGCCGGCGCCAACAAACTCCGGGTCGTCAAACTCGACTTCGCATCCCGTGGTGCTATTCGGGCATTCGAACCGCCGCCACGGGTCCTCGATCAACGAGCCGATGGGCTCGCCGGCAAAGTCCTGTGGGCGAATCCGCACAACGTGGATTTCCACGATCCGATGGCGTTCGTCGCTCGGGTGGTAGCACTCCCCGCGGCACAAACGCTCGAGGCGCTCCGGGGAAAGCGCGCGCCTCGCATATCCGGGGCAACCGGGAAGTTGCTTGCGCGCACCGATGGCGCGCACGCGGAAACGGGGCATTTCTTCTTGCACGGTCTCCGAACCCATGGGCAACGCATCCCGGCCCCGCAATAGATCGAACCACAGCAAGATGCGATCGCCGCTGGTGGCGTACACTTCGCGCCGCTTAAGGGCGCGCCAAATCGACTCGCGGTCGCGGCCCTCGGCGTGCACTGCCACCAAGCCGCCCGTCATGAAAAACGACGCCTGGCGTTCGAATTCCAAAATCTGAAATGGCTGCAGCCCCTGCAACGCAGCGGGGTCGATCCGCCGTGACTCCGGGCTGGGCTTTTCTGGACGCAGTAAGCGGTTGTGCCACTTAGCATCGCGGGCACCCGCCGCCTCGGTCATCATCCGCCGCCCGTATTCCTTGTAACCGGTGCCCGGGCGGGCCGTGTGGTTGTCGCTGGAAGCGATGAAACCGAAGCGAAACCGGCGCGGCTGCCCCTTCTCGAACTGCGAAAGTGCGAGGATGTACTGTGCTGAGTTCGCGGGCCGGTAGTTGAAAGCCGGGTTGAAACAATTGCGGCACTGACCGCAATCGAGCCAGTCCGTCACCTCTGCACCGGGCACCGTCAAGCGGCCGGCAACCCCCGCGCGAACATAGTTGTCGCGCGCCGCACGCACGCGCCGCTCGCACTCTTCGGGTGCGATGCCACCGCAGCGCTTGCGGATAATTTCCCCTGCCTGCCAGCAGCACGGCAGGTAATCCCTCGTGGGTTCCGGGCAAACCGGCTCGCCTTTGTCGTCGAACTGCACCGGCCGCCACTCGCGGTACTCCTCAGAATTCCCGTGGCCGGAGTAGATCTCGAACAAAAACTGGCGGCTCGGGTCGTGCATGCGCCCGACGAGCTGTTTGTCCCACGATGCGTCTGGCGGCGTGTAAAAGCCCCATGTCGTTCCGTGGGGGATGACGAGGGCTTCCCAGCCACCTTGTGCGAGCTTTTCGAACAGCTCCGCTGGGGTGCGGGCATTTTCATGGCAATCCGCGGGAAGCTGACGTGTGTCCACCCCACGGGGGCACAAAGGCACTTCGCGATTTTCACGCTGGAACTCGCCGAAGTCGAAGTACCGCTGGCGATTCGGCCAGTCGAGCAACGGGAACAACAAGCGCTGCCGCAGCGGCGCGGGCGCCCGCAAGGCACCAATGAGCTGTTCGTCAAGTGCACTGATCGGGCGCTTTGGCACTTTCTCTTCATCGAGGTCCTTGAGCACGACGTTGCGGTGCCCGTAATGCTCCTCGGCGGTACGGCCGACTTGTGTCCACTCCCATCCGAGAAAGGCCACGATATCCGGATTTTGCGGGTCGCCGGCGAGCGCATTGCACTGACGGATGGACTCCTTGGTTTCTTGCCAATGGCGCGGGGTCAACGCCTCGGCGTGATCGTTAATGCTCCAAAAATCTAAGCCGGAGCAGTAGCGGGCAAAGTCGCACGCATCTGCGGGGGGGTGGACACCCTCACCTTGCAACATGGGCAGGCTGCGGAGGAACGCATCGGCAGAAAACGTCGTGTGCACGTGGAGATCGCCGAAGAGAATTTGCTTATGATGCGGCTCTGCCGGAGCAAGCGCACGGGCGGCATTGTCCTCGGCCGCAGTGCGTGCCGCCACGATGGCCTCGTCTACCCGTTTTCCCTCGATCGTGCCTGGTCCTTGGTGCTGCCCCCGACAGCCGATCGCCACCAGCCCAAGCCCGACCGCACCGGCCAACCACCACCTTTGGGTTCGCATGGGGCGCGGCTATCACGATCTGCAACCCGAAGCGAGACCACTCGCGCATCCGGGATCAGGGCGACGCGGCACCGCGCAGCCGCGGCGCCCCACGGTTTCGCTGGGTGGGTGCTCTCGCAATCGGTGCCGACTGCCGGCGGATCCTAGCCCCGTTTCGTGTGTCCGAGCGAGAAACTTCACCGCAATCACGAAACCGGGAAGTGATAGCCAAGGTCGAGCGGACCCGCGTCGCGCACAAGGCCGGTCGTCGTCCGCGCCCGCAAGATGCGCCGCAAGTCGACGAAATCATCGAGCGGGTTGCCAGCGTCGATGGCCGGGCTTGCCGGATTGAGGCGAAAGTCTCCGGTAATCGCGTCGGCAAAGATGGCATCCCGGTTGATGTCATGCACGCCACGAATTCCTTGAGCACCGCTCGGCGAGTACGAGGCCGGAAACACCAAGTTGTAGTCACCCCGGTAGCCGGTCTGACTGGGCGGCTGCGTGGTCACTTTGATGTTTTCCTGTCCCGGAACGGCAAGCCCATTTTGCTGCAGGATGTTATTCAGCACTAATGCGCCCGGCGATGCCTTCGTCGAGTTCCCAATCTCGATGCCGCGACCACCATTGCCGTACACCGTGTTGTGCAGGAGCCGCGCCGAGGGCGATCCTGCAGTGGTTCCACCAATGCGGATGCCGATGCCGGCATTGCCGTAAATCAAGTTGTTGAACACAAGCACATTCGCGGAATCCTGCACTCGAATGCCGTCACCATTGTTCACTACCAGCACGCAGTTGCGAATCACCGCACCATCACTGCCGCTTTTCAACACGACTCCTCCGTCGTTCGCGCCCCAGACGGTAAAGCCGTCGATGACCACCCCATCAACATTGGCAAGGCTGAACCCCGGACCGGAACCTGTGTTGCGGAGATCGAGCACGACGCGGCCTTGGGCCAGAAAGGTCAGGCGCTTGGGAGCCTGGCCGGTTTCGGCGGTGGTCACCGGCTCTCGATAGGTGCCGGGCGCGACGACGATGGTGTAGTCGCTCAAGGCAATTTGCGCAGCCCGGCGGATCGTGGCGAGCGGCACGCTCGGGTCTGCGCCGGAGTTGCTGTCGCTGCCGAAGGGAGCCACGTAACAAACTTTGCTGTTGGCATTGCACGGGAGCGGTGCAGGCACGACAAGATCGCCCCCGCCGCCGCAGCTTGTCACAAAAGGAATCACCAGCAGCAAGCCGAGCATCAAGTCCCGCGCTGCGCGGCATGGTCCAAAGCGAGAAAGTCTCAAAGAAGTTCCCGCGCACTGCGCCACCGTTGGCTGTTCTCTCATAAGGCAGCCCTCCTACCGCGTGATCGTGATCGAACGCTTAGAATTGCACTTTCGGAACTGCTTCGGCCCCGGCTTGCGCTTCGAAGTACTGTTCTTTCTCGAAACCCACCAAAGCGGCAAGAAAACGCTGTGGGATTTTCTTGATGTACGTGTTGTATTCGCGCACGGCTTCGTTGTAGCGCCGCCGCTCGGTGGCAATGCGATTTTCTGTGCCGGCAAGCTCGTCGGACAAACGCGCGAATTGCTCATTCGCTTTCAGATCGGGGTAGCGCTCGGCAATCGCTAGCAGGCGGGCCAAAGCGGAATTCAGTTCGTTGGCCGCCTGGATTTTTTCCTCGCGCGTGTGGGCACCGAGCAAGCGGGCACGTGCCTCGGCCACGCGGGTAAAAATCTCCTGCTCGTGTTTGGCGTAACCTTTGGTCACTTCGACGAGGTTCGGGATCAGATCGTTGCGCCGTTGCAACTGGTTTTCGACCTGTGCCCAGGCGGCATCGACGCGTTCGTGCAGCTCGACCATGGTGTTGTAGCCGCAACCCGTCAACACCAGCGCCAGCAGCGCTGCCAGCAGAATCCCCTTTTGCCGCATGCACCCTCCTTTTTCCTTCGCTCCGTGCGTAACCGCATTCGCTGCCATTCACCACCGCCCCCCTGCGCCCCCGCCGCCGAAGCCCCCGCCGCCGAACCCGCCAAACCCGCCACCGCCACCGAACCCGCCGCCCCCGAAGCCGCCGCGGTAGCCACCGTAATAACGCCAGCGGCCGCGCCGCCCGCGCGCGCTCGCGGCCATACTGCTGACCACAATGGCCAACACCAGCAGCGCGAACAACACCCCGATCAACTCCACCCACACCGGAGGCGGCACCCGAGGGCCTCGTTCGAGAGCTTCCTCTGGCCCGCTGCTCGCTCCTCCGAGGGCACTCAACTCCACACCCTCTGCGCGCGCAATGAGGCGCGCCATTTCCGCCGTGCCCGCCCAAATGCCTCGCGCATAATCGCCACGGCGGAACGCTGGCAGAATGAGGCGATCGCGAATTTCGCCCACCTTGCCGTCGGGCAGAATACCTTCGACTCCGTAGCCAGTAAGGATGAACATCTCGCGATCCGCAGTGGCAACGAGGAAGACAACGCCGTTGTCCTTCTTGCGATCCCCGGGCCTCCAGTCCTCGGCGATCTTCATGGCGTAGTCGAAGGCGGTCAGCGGCTTTGTCGAGCGCACAACAATCACGGCAATTTGCGCCCCGGTCTTCCGATCGAGCTCGCCAATCAGTGCCTCGAGCCGGGCGCGCATGTGTGGGTCGATCACGCCGACGTAATCGGAGACGTAACCGAGCGGGCGCGGCACCGTCGGCTCCATCGCCGATGCGCTGCCGAGCGAGGTTGCCCAGCAGAGTGTGCCGAGGAGGAGCGCACACCACAGGGATGGGCGCGCGAAGGGCTTAGGTTTGGCGGGCACCTTCGAGCAGGAGCCCATCGGCCACATGAACAACGCGACCCATCTCCTCCAGGAAACCGCGAAACAACCTCTCACGCTGCTTGGCCCAGTGCAACTGCCGCTGACGAATACCCAGCAACGTACGGGTGGCGGGCAGCATGACGCCAAAAGTGGCTTCGAAGCGTTCGGCAACTTCTACGTAACGATGCGGCAGCTCCTGCCCAGCGAGCCGCAACATGTGGCGCATCAGGATGGCAAACGATTTCGCCGCCTCGAGCAGCGTCGCATCGGAACCATGTGCCCCGAGGTCGGCAGATTGGAGGTAAAGGCTTCCGAGCTTTAGCCACTTGCTTCGTAGCTCGAACTCGAGCTGGTGCCGCAGGTGAGCGGGATCGATGTCCACGCTGTGTAACGGGTCCTCGCCCCCCAGTACCTCGTGGCACTCGCGCATGTCGAGCAGTTCCATTGGAAACACATCGGCGGCGCGGCGGAAAAAGTCTTCCTGCACAACCAGGGGAACGGCCATGCCGCGTTTCTGCCAGCGCGGCCAATGGGGCCGAAGCTTCTCGAGCACAGCGATGGGAGAGCCACGCACGACCACGAGGAAGTTCAGATCCGAAATTCCCTCGATGTAGTCGCCCGCGGCCGCGCTCCCGTAGAGCAGCAGGCTCACGAAATCCTCGCCAACCGCCTGCTTGAGCTCCTCCGCCAAGATCGGGATGCGGGCACGAGCCTCGCTACCCATTCGCGCAATGCCTTTCTCACTCAGGTGTAAAGGCAGCTTCGAGTTCGCGCAGCACTTCTTCCTCGGCTTGCGACACTTTGCGGCCAAGCCCCAGAATGCCGCCAGCGGCTTCCGCAACGGCTCGCGCTCTGCCCATCACTTCCATTCGCAGCCGCTCGCGGGCAGGCTGGTCCAACGAGGCACACAAGGCGCGCACGTATTCCTGCCAAACCTTTCGGAGCTGCGGCTCCGGCCGTTCCTGCAACCAACTCTCCAGCAGCGCAAAGCCGGCGCTTCCGGATTCCAGGCCAGCCTGTCTCGCCGCCGCAATAATCGCCTCGCGCTCCTGACGAGCGATCGAGCCATCGGCCCACGCCACCTCCACGAGAGGCACCAAGGCCAGCGGGGCCAAGGTGCGTGGTTGGATCCCCAAATCGACGAGCTTCTCCAGCACCTCCTGATCGCGAATTCCGGAGGCTGCCGAGAGCTCCTCGATCCATTGGCGCCGCTGCTCCTGCTCGCGCAGCTTTTCGATCAACGCCTGTTCCCGGCGGCGGAAGAACTCCTCCTCCAGCGCCTGTCGTCGTTCTGCGAGTAAACTTTCATCTTTGCCAGGCATCGGCGAGTCACCTCCCCAATCCCACGAACTCTCACAAGCGCACCGGCACGCCCCGGTGCGCCAGGTACTCTTTGCATTGGCGAATGGAAAATTCACGATAGTGAAAGATCGAGGCAGCCAGTGCTGCCGAGGCACCTGCCAGCGCCAGCCCTTCGTAAATGTGTTCAAGATTGCCCACTCCGCCGGAAGCCACAACCGGAACAGCCACTGCCTCTACCACGGTGCGGGTAAGCTCGAGGTCGTAGCCGAGCCGAGTTCCGTCACGATCCATGCTGGTCAGGAGGATCTCGCCAGCGCCGCACTCGCTCATGCGCACAGCCCATTCCAGGGCATCCAAGCCGGTCGGTCGCCGGCCACCGTGGGTGTACACCTCCCAGCGCGGCGGGTCGCTCCCGGGGATGCGTTTGGCATCGATAGCGACGACGATGCATTGACTTCCGAATCTCTCGGCGGCCGCACGGACGAAGTCCGGGTTGTGCACAGCAGCGGTGTTAATCGAAACCTTGTCCGCCCCCGCATTCAGCAAATCCCGGACATCTTGAAGTTCGCGCACCCCGCCGCCCACAGTCAGCGGCATGAACACCGTTTCGGCCGTGCGGGCCACCACGTCGAGCAAAATTCGCCGCCGTTCGTGCGACGCCGTGATATCAAGAAAGGTCAGTTCGTCGGCTTCTTCCTCGTCGTAGCGCTGGGCAATTTCCACGGGGTCG
>JAOAHD010000005.1 GCA_026415395.1 Candidatus Binatia bacterium
CGTGCCGCTCAAGCTTTCCGGCCAGGAACTGCAGGCCGAGAGCTACGCCGTGGCGCGCATGAACGCCATCATCCACGACATGGACGTCGAGCTCGCCCGCGGCGACACCATGATCAATCCCAAGTTCCGCAATCCGGACGGTTCCATCCGAAAGCACGACATCGTGGTGGCCAACCCGATGTGGAACCAGCCCTTCGCACCGGACATCTTTGCCAACGACCCGTTCGACCGCTTCCACACCGCAGGCGGCATCACCAGCGGCAAGGGGGACTGGGCCTGGCTGCAGCACACGCTGGCCTGCATGAACGAGCACGGCCGCGCCGCTGTGGTGCTCGATACCGGTGCGGTCACGCGCGGCTCCGGCTCCAGGAACGAGGACAAGGAGCGCAACATCCGCAAGTGGTTCGTCGATCAGGACTTGATCGACGGCGTCATCCTGCTGCCCGAAAACCTCTTCTACAACACCACGGCGGCGGGCGTGATCGTGGTGCTCTCCAAGCGCAAGCCTGCCGCGCGCAAGGGCAAGATTGTTCTGCTCAACGCGAGCAAGCGTTTCAAGAAGGGGCGGCCCAAGAACTACCTGCCTGAAGAGGACATCCGGCCACTCGCCGCGATGTACCTCAAAGGCGAGCCGGTCGAGGGGGAGGTGGCTGTTATCACCACCGAACAAGCGCGGGAGGCGGATTACAACCTGAGTCCGAGTCGGTGGGTCAACGGCAGTGGGGAAGCGACCCAAAAAGATTTGCCAGCGCTTATTGATCGTTACGAATCGATCTTGCGAGAAGAGCAGGCTCTGGAGGATGGACTTTCTCAAGCTCTTCAAGTGCTTCGGAGGCTGGCATGACCTCGCTTGCTGATTACTGTGAACTCGTCGCTCAGCAAGTTCACCCCGCAGAGTGCGAGCCCGGAAGCGTTTATGTTGGGCTGGAGCATTTAACCTCCGGAAGATTGGTACCCACCGCCAAAGGAAACGCTCTCGACGTCAGTAGCCATAAGTTCCGCTTCCGCAAAGGAGATGTCCTCTACGGAAAGTTGCGCCCTTACCTGGATAAGGCGGTGCTCGCAGAAACGGATGGCGTATGCACGACCGAGTTGCTCGTTCTACGACCCAAAGCGCACGTTGATCCTAGGTTTCTTGCTTGTATGGTCCACGCGCCGGACTTCATCAACCACGCCATGGCTGGCGTAACGGGCGCACATCATCCGCGCACTTCGTGGGCCCATATCGCACAATTCGAGATGCCAGATTTCAGCGAAGATGACCAGCGACAAATAGCTGGACTGCTCTGGCGACTACATGACTTGATCGTCAGGATCGAAGAAGCCAAGAACATAGCAAACGAACTCAAACGCGCCGCCATGCACGAGCTGTTCACGCGCGGCCTGCGCGGCGAGCCGCAGAAGGACACCGAGATCGGGCCGATACCGGAGAGTTGGGAGGTCGAGTCAATCGGAGAAGTCTTTGAGATCGTTCAAGGCGTGTCCCTCAAGCGGAACCTCTCCAATGGCCCTGACGGAGTTCCGTTCTTGCGCACGTCCAACGTGTACTGGGGGCAGATCGATCTGAGCAACATCAGCCGGATGCACGTTGAACCGGATGCCGTCGGCGATCGCTGGCTGCAACGCGGTGATTTGCTAGTCTGTGAAGGGGGCGAGATTGGTCGCGCCGCGGTTTGGGATTGTGATGCAACCGGATTCACCTACCAGAACCATTTGCACCGTTTGCGGCCCCTGCACTCGGGGGTGGTGGAGCCGAAATTTGCAGCCGCGTGGATGGAAGTCGGGTTCCTGCACCGTAAGGTTTATGAGGGCGCCGGCAACAAAACGACCATTCC
>JAOAHD010000006.1 GCA_026415395.1 Candidatus Binatia bacterium
TCTGGCCCGCGACTACGGCATCGACCCCGACGACGCAGCCGCCTTTGCAGCCTGGCGCGCAAGCCACCAGCCCTTCCACTGGTTCGCCGAGTTCTACGGCGTGATGCGCGAGGGCGGGTTCGATGTGGTGATTGGGAATCCGCCGTATGTCGCCACGCGAAAGATAACAAGCTACTCCGTTCGTGGTTACAAGACGGCCGCATGCACCGACATCTACGCCTGGTGTCTAGAGCGCGTCATTGACATCGCGAGCACGAAGGCGCGTACCGGCATGATTGTGCCATTGAGCCTTTCGTTCAGCGAAGATTTTGATGACCTTCGACAGATGCTCTATCGACGCTATCAAGGAAACTGGTTTTCCCACTTCGCGCGCATTCCTGCCGCCTTGTTTGCCGCCGACGTTCGGGTGCGCAACACGATTCACATCGGGCGGATTGGCGGGGAGGCCCGCAAGCCCTTGACGTCTCGTCTGCACCGCTGGTTTGAGGTAGCGCGCCCGCATCTGTTTGCATCACTGTCCTACGCATCGTTCACGCCTGCGAACTGGAAGGGGCGTATTCCCAAGCTCAACACACAGGGCCTCATTGATGCCTTTGAGAAACGGTTGGGGCCAAGCGTGCCGACCGTCGAGTCGTCATTGTCTCGGCGCGCAACGGCGCATGTACTGCACTTCAAGAAAACGGCTTACAACTGGCTGTCGTTCACCCACGAAGAAGCGCCTTGTTTTGCAGCAAACGGAAAGCGCGTCCCGCAAACGAAGTATGGGGTGATCTACCTTCGAAGTAGTGATGAGCGTGAGCTTGCCTTCCTTCTCCTCAACGGAAAGATTGAGTTCAGCTTCTGGGTAGCGATCGGTGATGATTTCGACGTCACAAAATGGATGTTCGGTGATTTGCCGGTAGCGCTGGCGCAACTCCCAACCGCGGATCAGAAACAGTTGTTGGCCATCGCGCCGGAATTGAAAGCAGCGGTGGAGGAAGCCGTGCAGTTCAAGCTCAACGCCGGCAAGCGCGTGGGCAATTACAACCTCGCGAAATGCCGGCATGTTACCGACAAGTCGGATGCGCTATTTGCCCGTGCCTTCGGCTTTGATCATGTTTGGGACGACATCGAGTTGCTTTATGTTCAGACAGTGAAGACGGATTTCGAGTCCCAGAGCGATGACGAAGAAGAATGAAGCCCGCGCTCGTCACCTTGCCACCTTATTGCACCCAGCGTGTCGGCCCTGATCTCACCGCGCGATTAGTCGGCGTTGGCGAGACGGCACTGCTGGCCGAACCGTTGCTCGGTCTGGTTGCTTCCCGCGAATGTCCCGGCCATGTGCTGATCGAAACTCTGGAGCGCGTGCCGGAATGGGTGGAGGCTGGCCGCGTGCTCGTGAGCGGCTTTCACTCGCCGCTCGAGCAGCAGGTGCTGCGCTCGGTACTGCGACGCAAGGGGCGCGTGGTCAAGGTACTGGCACGCGGCTTGGGTGGCGAAAGCGGCGACTACCGCCCCACGGCGGAAGAGCGCGAGCCGCTCGCGGAGGGGCGGATGCTGATCCTCACCGCCTGCCCGCCCAAGGTGCGCCGCACCACCCGC
>JAOAHD010000008.1 GCA_026415395.1 Candidatus Binatia bacterium
AAGAACCTGCGAGTGTGGCAAGCTTGCTTGCTGCTGCTGGGGCCGATGGTGGTCTGCCCCAGCCGGAGCGGGTCGCGCGGCAAAGGGCTCTAGCCTGCGGCGATGTCCCGAACCAACCGGGAAGAGCCGCTGGAGACGGGCATAGGACCCCCTGGCTTTAGCCATGGGGAGGCTCAGTTCGTCGATTGCATCGCGCAGGTGCAGCCCCGGGATGCTGCGGCCCGAGCCTTTCAGGAGCCCATCATGCTGGGCTGCGCACAGCGCAATGGTGGGCCTCCAGTAGCGCTCTTTCAGGCGCGAGGCCACAAGGCCGATGACGCCCTCGTGCCACTGAGTCTGGTGCACGACGAGGCCCGTCTTTTGCTCCCAGCCCGGCTGCTCGGCAAGCTCCACCGCTTGCATCTCCATCTCGGCTTGTGTGGCTCGGCGCTCTTCGTTGATGCGGTGCAGCTCGGCGGCAATCTCTTGCGCACGCCCCGGAGCATCGCACAAGAGCCCCTCGATGCCCAGGGACATGTGCTCCAGCCGCCCCGCCGCGTTGATGCGCGGGCCAATGGCAAAGCCGAGATCGGCGCTTGTGGCCCAAGCGGCTTGCCGCTTGGTCAGCGCAAAGAGCGCCTGGATGAGTGGCAGTGCCGCGCCTTTTCGCATGCGGGCAAGCCCCGCCGCCACGAGCCTGCGGTTGTTGGCATCCAGCGGCACGACGTCGGCCACCGTGCCCAGTGCCACGAGGTCCAAGAGCTGCTCGAGGGCAGGGCGCTCGCGCCCCTCGAACGCGGCGCTCGCCTGGAGCTTCGATCGCATCGCCAGCAGCACGTAAAACGCCACGCCCACCCCCGCCGCGGCCTTGCTCGCAAAAGGACAGCCCGGCTGGTTCGGATTCACGATCCAGGGGGTTGGGGGAAGGGTCGCCCCCGCGAGGTGGTGGTCGGTCACGACCACGTCCATGCCAAGGCTGCGCGCGCGCTCGATGCCGTCCAGCGCCGCAATGCCGTTGTCCACCGTCACGAGCACGTGCGGTCGCCTCTCGTGCGCAAGCTCGGCCAGCGTCGGGCTCAGTCCATAGCCGTGCTTCAGGCGATCCGGCACCAGGAAGTCCACGTGCTCGGCCCCCAGCATGCGCAGGCCCCGCACCATCACAGCGGTGGCCGTAGCCCCATCGGCGTCGTAGTCGCCCACAATCAGAATGCGCTGATTCTCAGCAATGGCCTTGAGCAGCCGGCTCGCCGCCTCATCGATACCTTTGAAATCGCGATAGTGCAGCAGACCACCGATCCCTGTGTCGGCCTGCTCTGGGCCGCGAAGACCGCGAGATGCCAGCAGGCGGGATTTCCAGGGCTGCAGGCCCCTCATCTGAAGGGCTTGAATGAGACTCTCGTCTGCCTGAGTCCGGAATCGATGAGCAATCGTCTGCGCCATGGATTTTTTGACATCCTCCCCGCTCTGAAGGACGGGGATTCCCGTTTTCAGTGGCATGGGATTCCTCCTGCGAGGCGGCAATGTCCTGCCGCGAGAATGTTCCTTGCTGCGTTAACGTCGCGGTCGTGTACCGTTCCGCACTCACTGCAAGTCCACTCTCTTATTCGCAAACCTGCGATACCGTTAGGCCGCGACTCAGGCAAAGCGCCACAAGCCGAACAGGTTTGGGTTGAATACGCTTCGTTGACTACCTCAAAAACCACTCCTGCCTGACGGCACTTGTATTCCAAAGTGGTTTTGAACATGGCCCAGCCCGCATCCAGTGCGGACTTGGCCATCTTGGTTTTGACCAGCTTGGCGCCGGCCACGTCGCCCACGAAGATGGCGGCGTTGTTTTTCACAAGGTTCGTGGTCAACTACCCCCGACTGAAGTCGAGGGCTTGTCCCTGTACTACGCAACCAGGAGGTCCTGATGCGGTTCCGAGACTTTAGGCGCATTGACGCACGCCCTGGCGAGGCAACGGATGTTCCTCGCCGCGTTCACATCTGCGTGGTCGGCGTGCCCACAGGCCACACAGCGGAACTCCGTTTGCGATGGGCGGCTGGCTTTGGATACGTTTGCGCAAACCGCGCACGT
>JAOAHD010000009.1 GCA_026415395.1 Candidatus Binatia bacterium
AGATGTGTATAAGAGACAGCTGCTGGCCTGGGGTGTGCGCTAACCCTTCGACCCTGGCTCTAGGCGGCACGCAATTACGTGTCGTTAAGGAAATGCGCTCGTCACCGCCTAGAGGCAAAAGGGCTGTGTGCGGAGGTGCCATATTCCGTGGACCCGGGAGCGGCGCTGAAGATGGTTGGTTGAACGTGGGATCGCCATCACGGCATACCCCTCGAAGAGGTGCAGGCAGATCCCACGAAGCTGCCTCAGAGGAGTGCGCATGACAGTTGTTCGCGTGCGCAGTCGTTGGCCAAATTTCGTTGATTTTTCGGCCTGTTTCTAGTCAGCTCACGCAGACAAACTTGAACATTCGAAAATTGGCTCGGGCGTTCAGCGGCATTCAGCCGCCTTCGGACTAAGATTGGGCGCGGTCATGCCGGATACTTGCGAACGCAAGCGACGGGGATGGCGGCGACGCACGTCAGTAAGCTTTCAACCCAAGAAGCGTAAAGCGAGAACAGGAGACGGGTTCAGCACTGTCCTGGTTTCGCGCGCGATGGATGCCGTTAACATGTTGGGCCGCGCAGGGTGTGCATTTCTGGATGTTCGCTGGACGGCGTAACTCACGGCTGCCCAGGACACTTGAGGCAGTGATTACGGGTTGCTGGAGGTCTTGATTCAGCTCTCCCGGTCTTTCGGGGGGTAGTCCCATTGTCTCGTTCGTTCGTTGGAAACGGGGTGCTGCGGCGCGTCAGAGTATCAGTGCAAGGGGCGCTGTCCAAAAAGAGATCTCTGGATCGCGGCGTGGCTGACAGCCATTTGACAGCCAATGGGAAAGAAAGCCGTGGATCCTGTGGAAGCAGTGGACGTCCAAGAGGCTGAAAATACGTGGCTTTTTGACAGCGTAGTACGCTACGGACAGTGGTTCGGCTGACTCTTAATCAGCGGGTCCGGGGTTCGAGTCCCTGACGGCCCACCTCAGCCTGGGCGGAGGCTGCAAGCGTGCTTGCCGGAGTGCGCGCTCGGCTTCCCTTCGCGAAGCCTGTCGGATTGGGCTTGCGCAGCGCAGGGGTGGTCTTTGCGCTGCTGCCATTGCACAACAGCAGTCCTCTATGGTACCGGCCTCGGGCACTGACGCGCTGCGCCAAGAGCGAGGGTTCGGCGTTCCGAGCAAGATTTGAAGACAGGAGGAAGATCCGGCCGTGAGCACTGCCACGATCAACTTTTACAAGGCTGATTTGCGCTCGATCCGCTTTACCTTGTACGAGCACCTCGGGGTCGACCGGCTCTTCGAGCTCGATCGCTACGCGCACCTCAACCGCGAAGAATGCGATTCGGTGATCGACCAGTGTTACCGCTTCGTGTGCGAAGTGATTGGTCCGCTGAATTCCCTCGGCGATCGAATTGGCTGCCGGTTGGAGAATGGCGTGGTGCGCACTCCGCCGGGCTTTCGCGAAGCCTGGGCAAAGCTGTTCGAGCTCGGTTTGCCAACGTTTACCATGCAGTTGGAAGTCGACGGCCTCGGTGGGCCGCATGCCATCGGCGTGATTTTGCAAGAGCTGCAAAGCGGCGCGAACACTGCCTTCACGATGTATCCGGAGCTCACGCGCGGGGCGGCCGATCTCATCGCCCATTTCGCCCTCCCGGAACACCGGCGGATGTTCTTGCCGCCGATGTTGCAAGGACGCTTCAGTGGCACGATGTGCCTTTCGGAGCCGCACGCTGGCTCCGATGTCGGCATGGCGAAAACCCGTGCCACCCCGTTGGAGGGGAACATTTACCGGATTCAAGGTACCAAGTGCTGGATTTCCTCCGGTGACCACGATTTGGCGGAGAACATCGTTCACCTCGTACTCGCGCGGATCGACGGCGCTCCTCCCGGCACCAAGGGGTTGTCGCTGTTTATCGTGCCCAAGATTTGGGTGAACCCCGACGGCTCGCTCGGCGAGCCGAACGACGTGGTGACGGCGTCGATCGAGCATAAGATGGGGATTCGGGCGTCGGCGACCGCAGTTTTGAACTTCGGGGAGAACGGCGGCTGCCGGGGCATTTTGGTTGGCGGCGAGCCCAACGTCGGTATCAAGCAAATGTTCCGGATGATGAACGGGGCGCGGATTGCCGTGGGTGTACAGGGACTCGCGATTGCCTCGACGGCGTACTTGAACGCGCTGGCCTATGCCCGGCAAAGGTTGCAGGGCTCTTCGGTGCGGCACTTCAAGGATCCGGATGCCCCGCGCGTGCCGATTATCGAGCACTCCGACGTGCGCCGCATGCTCCTGGAGATGAAAGCCAAAGTCGAGGGGATGCGCACGCTTGCGGTCAAGCTCGCATGGCACATGGACATGGCCTTGGCGCTCGAGAAGACCGATCCGGGCCGTGCTGCCTATCATCTCGGGCAAGTGGATTTACTCACGCCCATCATTAAGGCGTATTGCTCCGATCAGGCTTTCCGCATTACGGAGCTGGCCATCCAAACCTACGGCGGCGCCGGTTACGTGCAGGACAACCCGGTGGAGCAGTACTGCCGCGATGCCAAGATCTTTTCCATTTACGAGGGTACGAATCACATCCAGGCGCTGGATTTGGTCGCCCGTAAACTGCACCAACACGGCGGAGAGAACTTTCGTAACTTTTTGAACGAGATCAAAGAGTTTTCCGGGCGCTATGCGGGCTTGCGCGGGCTAGGCAGCGAGGTTCGGTTGCTGCACGAAGCGACACAGCGGCTCGAAGAGGCAGCGCTCGGCCTTATGGAGTTTTTCCTCGGGGGCAAGCTTGATCAGGTAACCCTGGTGGCCAACTGGTTCTTGGAAAGCATGGCGGAGGTGGCGCTCGCGCATTTGTTGCTCGACGCTGCGCGCGTTGCTGAAGAGCGGCAAATGCAGGTGGCTGACAGCGACGGCGAGCCGACGTCCGTCGACGTCGACTTCTACCAGGGCCGGATCATGGCGGCGAAATTCTTTGCGCAGCGCTTCTTGCCCCTGACGCGCGCCCGCTTGGAAATGTTGCTCAGTGCTGACCGGAGTGCGCTCGATATTCCCGATGCAGGTTTCTCCACGGAGTTCTGACCAGCGGTGTCCTGCTCCTTGTTCCGCACGCACTTTCTTCTGTTGACAGAGGTCAGCGTGACTTAGTAATCAGGTTCCCCTAACTTGACCGGAGGGGCACCATGACTGTGGCAATTTATGGTTTGGTTGTCGCTGTCAGCTTGCTGTGTGCGGGGCAGGTCTCGGCGGCACTTTCGCCGGCGGAGCGTTGCAAGCGAGCGCTGGCTTTGGGTGCAAAGCAGTACGAGAGCAAAGTGCTGCAAGCGCTGGCATTATGCCACGCGCGTCGCATGGGGGGACGGGATGGCTACCCCCCCACCATGGATTGTAATTCCACAACTGCATTACCCGCGAGGTTATCCGGGTTGGTGGCGAGGGCAGAAATGCGTTGGCAACGGCAGATCCAGTCGAGTTGTGCTGGTGCAGGAAGCCCGGCTGACCTCGGTTACCTGATTTGCCCCGCGCCCTGCGACTCGGTGGTATTGAACAGCAGCTTTGGCAGCTTGCTTTCGTGTTTTTCTTGCCTTGCGCGCAACCGTGGTGAAGTGGCAACAAGCACGGTTTACGGCACTTTTCCTGACCCTCCCACATTCCCCAACGCTACGGCAGAACGTGTATGCCAAAACACGTTGGGACGGATAACACGCCAGCTGTTTGCGGTACGCTTAGGAGAACAAGTTGCCTGTCAGGTTGGCAAGGTTCAGGGCCGAGTTGCGCCCACGACCGATTGCCGCAGCGCGGATTTGCGTGGCCGGATTGCACGCAAAGCTGCAGCGGTCGCTTCGGCCATTCAACGACGCTGTCCGGATCTTGTGTTAGCCAACTTGACGACCTGCGGAGGCACGCAAGGGTTGGTGACCGTGTGTAGCTCCCAGACGGCAGGTTCGCTGGCAGATGAGTGGTTCGATCGTGTTTACGCGCCGAGCGCAGCTACCACCCCTACGGAATCCCCCACGGCTACGTTGACCCCTCCGCCTACTGCCACTTCCACACCCAGCGCTACAGACACGCCACCGCCGACTGCAACATCAACGTCCACGCCAACACCGACGGAAACGTGGCCTCCCGGTGTGCCCACCCCGACTCCGACGGAGACGCCGCTATTCACCCCCACGGCCACGCCGATCCTGAAAACGTGCACGTTCGGAGGTAGCGGGACCCGATTGGGCCTCCAGTGGGACAAGATGATTTTTACCCTGCCGTTGGGCCGTACGATTTGCCCCATGTCCGGGAGCTTCCAGTTGGCTTTTGGTGGGGCAGATGCAAACGGCATCCGCACAGTCAGTATTCCTGCAAGCTCGCTGTCGTTTGGTCCGGTGGTGTGCAACGTGGCCGGGCTGCAGACCACGATTTGTGTTGAAAGCCCGGGCGTCGATGGCTTTGGGCAGCTCGATTGTGACGGAGGCGTAGCGAACTACAATTTCCGTCTCGAGGTGGACCACAACACGAACCAGCCACCACAATCGAACGGAGGATTTCCCCAAGACGCATCGTGTAGCGCCACGTTCACGGACGCGGTCACTGGCCAGGCGTGGTCGGCGTGTTTGGAACAGAGCGGAGGCACTTGTAACTTGAACAACCTGCATCCAGGAGTGTGCAACAGCCCCTATCGCCCCACCTACTCGGGTGCGTTTCCTGCCGCCGGCATGACCATCCGGCTTCCGTTGCGCCTGAAGAACGTGGCAGGGGCCACGGGGAATCCGTGCGACGGAGTTGGGGACACGTACAATGTCACCACCGAGTTCGGTGCCTTTCTTACGACCGGCACCGCCCGCGGCACAATTTACGACGCAAATAACCAGAACCGGAAAATCGACCAAGGAGCGCCTTGTTACGGTGGTTCGTGTGTGACGGAGGTGAGTGGCTCCCCGCCAGCGGCATTTTGCGGCGATCCGACAGCGTCACTTGTCGGGACCAAGCTCGTGTCCGTCCTCACTGTAGTCGACCTCCACAGCTTTGCTGGAGACGCTGCTGCTACTGTCGAACTCGAGTGCCAGTAAGCCGTAGCCTGGACAGAATGGAAGGTCCGGAAGTTGTTGTGAGGCTTGTAACGGTTTTGGCTGAAGGGGCTTGGAGGTGGTCGTCGGCCAGCTGTCATCGCGGCGAGGGTCTCGGCATCTCGTACTTGGTACACTTGAGGGCACCAAGATCGCGGTGGTACGCGGGCTGGCTTCGCGCAATCGGAATTGCCGCGCAGTATAACTGTCCGGTACTAGGCCGACAGGGCGCGTTATTGTGTTGACACAGGCATGCGCTCCTGCGTACAAGGGACGCTGCGTCGATCCCAAATGGGGTGGGAGAGATAGTAAGCGAGGGAGCGAGAGGGCAAATGGAGACGATTTTACACCGGTTGGTTGCAGGCGCCGTGGGGATGGTTCTGTGTATGCCAGCTTTGGGACAAGTGTCGCCGGATGTGAGGTGTCAAGACGCTTTAGGGAAGGCGGCGCGGCGGCTGCAAATGAAAATTCTGGCGGCGCAAGCTAGTTGCCACGAGAGACGCATGGCGGGGAAACCGGGCTACCCGGCCACGTTAAACTGCAACGACTTAAGTCAGCTGCCGACAGCTTCTTTGAACGGGATCATGAAGGCTCAGCTCGCACTTGAAAGAGCGGCAATCCAGCGTTGCGACGCGGCAGGAGCATCGTTGCCGTCCGCTTTGGGTTACCTTGCGTGCGTGGCGCCCTGTGAGTCGGTGGGGCTGACGTCGAGCTACGTAAGCCTGTCGACATGTTTGAGCTGCTTGATCCAAAGTCAGGCGTTCAGCGTGACAAAGTCCCTATACGGGGACTTCCCAAATCCCCCGCTGTTGGTTGCCAACCCAGCGGCGTTGGCCTGCCAAAAGGCGTTGGGCAAGGCGGCGCGGGATTTGTTCGCGAAGCGTCTTCAGCAGCAGCTAGCCTGCCAATACAAAGTAAATACGGGAAAAATCCTGCCCACAAACTGTCTCACAGCGGATCTCAACGGCAGCATCGCGAAGAAAGCCGCTGCGCTCGATGCGTTTGTACGCAAGAAGTGCAGCGATGGTTTATTAAGCCTCCTCACGTCTTGCTCGACAAACCAAAACGGCGCCGTGGCATGTTCGCTGGGCACGGGGCAAAGCCTAGGGGATTTCTTGTTTGATCAAATCTACAATCCTCCCGCGCTGACGCCAACGCCGACGCCTACGGAGACACCGACGGTCACAGGAACACCCACCCCGACGCCGACCGGTACCCCGACGGCGACGCCGACACCGACAAGCACCGGAACCTTTACGCCGACGCGTACCTTCACTTCCACTCGCACGTACACGCCGACGCGCACGCCGACGGAGACCTACACGCCGACGGAAACGCCGACGGAAACGCCTACCGACACGCCGACCAATACCCCCACAGAAACGGCGACACCGACGCCCTCGAACACACTGCCACCGGGTGTTCCGACTTACACGCCGACGAACACACCGACGATCACCAATACGCCAACGCGGACTCCTACGCGTACCTTTACACCTACGCACACACCCACCTTCACCTTTACGCCAACCGACACAGCCACGCCCACGAGCACGCCGACCAACACACCAACCCAAACTCCGACGCCGACGGCTACGTTTACGCCGACGAATACACCGCTGCCCACCGCGACGTTCACCCCAACGTTCACCCCAACACCGATTGTGAAAACTTGCTCGATTGGCGGGAGCAACAGCCGGCTCGGTCTACAATGGGATAAGACGATCCTGTTCATCAGCCTCGGCCGCACGATCTGCCCGGTGACCGGCAGCACCCAGATCGTTTTTGGCCCACAGGATCCCAGTGGCGTGCGACCGGTGACGATCCCCGCAAGCAGCGTCTCCTTTAACCAGGTCACATGCAACGTGGCGGGTGTCACCACGGTAACGATTTGCGTCGAAAGCACGGGCGTCGATGGCTCGGGGATTCTCGACTGTGACGGCGGCGAGCCGAACTACGGCTTCCTCACCCAGGTGGACCACAACACCAACGGCCCACCGCAAACCAACGGCGGTTTCCCTGCCGATCCGAGTTGCACCGCAACGTATACGGACCCGCTGACGGGGGGCGTCTCCAATGCCTGCTTGGAGCAAAGCGGCGGTACTTGTAACGCGAACAACTTGCATCCGGGCATATGCAACAGCCCGTACCAAACCACCTATCCGAACAGCTTTGCCGCCGGCGGTATGACGGTGCGGGTGCCCTTGCGGTTGAAGACCGTGAGCTCTTCGACTGGCAACCCGTGCGACGGCGTGGGCGACACCTACGGAGCAAGCACGGAGGTGAACGCATTCCTCACCACGGGCACAGCACGAGGTACGATCTTCGACTCCAACAACGAAAATCGAAAGATCGATCAAGGTGCGTCTTGCCGGGGTGGCGCGTGCGTCACTCAGGTGACCGGGGCAGGCCTCTCCGCGTTCTGCGGGAATCCGGCGTTGTCGTTGAGCGGCGCAAGGATGGTTACTGCCATCGGCGTTCTCGACCTCGACTCCACCGCCGGCGACACGGTCGCCACCGTCGAGCTGCAGTGCCAATAGTGTAAACGAGCGGTGTTGGCTGCACGGGCAGAGGCAAAGCTGCCCGTGCAGCCCCCCTTCCAAATGATTCCACGCGTGTGGAGGGGACTCGTCGCGGCCACGCCTTGTTTAGGTGCGAGGGTTTCCGTCTTCCTTGCGAGCAGGGTGGGAGAGACCACTGTGCAGGCGGCCTAACTGGGTAACTCCGAGTGGGCCTGTTGCTTGAAGGTGCTGGTGTTTGCAGACGCTGTCTGCAAGCGCCAAGGGGCGCGCTTTTTGCCCGCGCCGGTCGCGGTTGGGCGGCACGCGAGGGTTGTACGATTTTGTTCAGCGTGCCATGGGGGCAACGTGCCAGGGGTGAGCAACCAAACGAAGGGGTTTGCCTACCAGAGGCCAGTTGATGCATGAATTTTGCTGGAAGAAAACACAGTTCACTGCAGCTTGTGGAGTTGTGAGGTGCAAGACAGGTCGAAGGCGAAGCGAGAAGCGCAGAGGAGGCGCACCGTGTGTGCGGCTGCTTTTGCGCAATGAGGTGCGGATTTCCGTGACATGAGTCAGGGCGAGCAGGCTCCAGTAGATTTAACGGCGCTTTTGGTGGAATGGCGGGAGCAGTTGCAGGCAGCCCGCGTTGCGGTGGAGCGGGCTTGCGGAACCGTGGAGCGGTTGCAGCAAACCACGCTATACGGGTTCGAAAATAAGCTCGAGACGTTGCGGGAGGACCTTGGTCAGCTTCGCCAAGTAGTCCAAAGCTTGCACAACCGTGGGGGAACGCTTCCGGCTGAACTGGAGTCTATTGAGGAAGCGGCTCGTGCTGCCCATGCGGCGCTCGAACGCCTGTCGGTCTTGGACGCGACGCAAGCCGCGAGCCTCCAAGCGGTTGGCGAAGAACTGCGGAACCTGCGTGCGGATGTGGAGCGCTTGCTTGAGCGTCTCGGTAGCTTGCCCGATGAACCCGCCGCAGGAGCGGAGCACTCGGCCGCTGCGGCCGGCGGCGTCCGTGGCTTTCGCTCGTCGGGCGAACCGATGCTCGAAATTGTCCGCATGCACGTGGAGCTCTTGCGGACGCTTCTGGAGCGTGGAGCACCTCCGCCACGGGCACCGGTGCCCGTGGCGAACAGCGAAGGAGAGCATGTAGCGACGCTTGGAGTGCAAGCGACTGGTGCAACTTCGGGAACGGCTCAGGAAGAACCTAGCCAGGGCGCGTTGGGCCGGCTGTGCGCGGAATTGCGGGGGATCGCTGCATCTTTAGAGCATCAGCTCAGTGAGCTGCGGGAGGAGGAGCAGCGCCGTGTCCATTCCTGGGAGAGACGGCTGGAGGAGATGCAGCACACGGTGGATCACCTAGCGTCGCTGGACCACGGGCGGCGGTTGTTTTTCGCCGTTGGTTTGGGCTTGGTCTTCGTTCTTGCCGTGGTTGCTGCTGGGCTTGGCTGGTATCGCGCGCAAAGCGTGAGCGCGCCGACGCCAATGAAGGAGACGGAGCGCTCCGTGGCCCGGGGGACGGAGGAAAAGGAATTCGAGTACCAGCGGCTTCTCGGCGAAGCCGAGGTCGCTCTCGCACAAGAAGAGTGGGACAAAGCTGAGAGGATCCTCGCTCAAGCAAGCCGGTTACGTCCGGAATCGCGCGGGGCGCTGATCGCTCTGTCTGCAGTGAGAGCGAGGAAATCTCTCGCCGCTGTAGAGCCGCCCGAAGGAGGTGGGAGTGGCCGCAGCCCCGCAGCACTCAACTGCGCAGTGCGAGACGGCCGGTTGTGCTGCTGGGTTGGCCCGAACACCGAGCAATGCGTGGCTTGGCCTGTGGGAACCGGTGGCCAAGCATTCCCGACTTCACCGCCCACTCCCACGCCCCGCGCGCGCCAGCGTGCAGCGCGCACGACTGCGGTTGAGCCGCCACCAGTGGACGATGAGTTCTAGCCGCGGCAGCGAGCCAGTGGCCGGCTAGGGCGGTGAACCCAGCGGCCAGCGCCCTCCCGGTCGAGCGTGAGGGCGGCCTCCTGCGGGAGGAGGAATGGACCGGGGCTACGCAGGTTTGGCCCTTGGGCACACTTGCACAAGCCGCGTGCAGTGTACGGATCGCCTCCCGATTAGTGGGCAGGCGACGGCAAGCGTTGTTCTGCGCCGTCAGCGGCGGCGCGGCTGACGGTACAACTGCCGGTACAACTGCACGTATTCCCGAGCCACGTCTTCGAGCGGGGGCAGCCAGGGCGATGCCGCTGGGTGGTGCATGGTCCTACGCGTAGGCCGGGGACGAAAGTCTTCCATCGTGTCGATCCAAGAGTGCAAATCGTCGCGTGCCAGGGGGTGGAGAAGCTCCGTTGCCGATGGCGATTGGGCCACAAGAGCGGGCAAGCGCACGGTGGGAGACTTAACCACGGCCACACCCGCCTCGAGGGCAGTGAGCGCAAGCCAAGCACTGACTCGCTGTTGCTTTGCGAGTAAGACGACGTCGGCCCCCGCAACCGCAGCGTGTGTACCGGGGAAGAGAGAAGTGCAATGGACGGCGGAAGCCACGTCGAGCACCTCGGCGCGCTGCAACACTTGTAAGGACACTGTCGGGGACTCCGTTCCCGCGACGAGAAGGGTGGGCACACCGCGATGAATCATCTCCGCAAGAATTTCGAGTACGATCCACTGAGAATCTGCGTCGTCTGCCTCCTCGAAACTGGCCATCATCACGAAGCCCAGAGGCTCGACTCGGAGGGCTTCCCGCGCCGCGTTGCGGGTGGTCGGGCTGCGGCTGTGGGTGGACAACGGGATGACGGTGGTCAGCTTTGGTGCAATGCCGGACTCTAACAGTGCCTGGCGAGCCTCGAAGTCCGCGGCAATGTAGCGCTGGCCACTGGTGCGGAGGGCACGATCTAGCCAGCGCTGCCAGCTTCGCGACTGCGCTGCCAATGGACTCGGGAAGCTGAGGAGCGCTGGAGCAGGATAGACGAGCCAGCGAGCTCGCTGGCAAGCGTGTACGGCCCGCTCGCCGAGGGCATGGACGACCTGCACGCGCAGGCGGCGAATGAGGTGCGCGAGCTCGCGGGCGGACGCGTGGTCGCTCAGGGTAAGGTCGTCTGTCGGCTCCGTGGTGTCCGCGGCACGAGTTCCAAGCCGCACCCAGTAGCAGTCGAGCGCGTGTGCCTCCCTGAGCCTGTGAGCGAGGCAGCGGGAGAAGCTCTCCCAGAGCGGATCGGCGTCCTCTCCGGTTACGAAGAGCACTCTCCCCTTGCCGAAGCCTGTGCCCCTGGAGAGTGGGAAGTGGCCGCTTGTTGCCGGTGCGTTGGCAATGGACGGTGGGCCCGAACCATGAACTCGGTGCATGTTTGGGAAGCACAGCGAACGCTGTGCCAAAAAGTCGCAGGTGGGGCGGCATGGCACATTGTTCGCTTTGCCTCCACTCCGTTCGTGGTTTTGGCGGCGTCGGAGTACAAGTTTGTACACCGGCGCAAGTTTCCGATCGGTAGACGGTTGCGGTCGGTGTAGCCGCGAGACACTGGTAGACCCCGCGAGGAAAAGGAAGGAGGTTTTTTATGGGCTACGGGCAGTCGGGCGAGAGTCGGGTAGACGAAGGGTTTGTACCGCGAGGTGCCATCGCCTTCTTCTTTGCCATGGTGGGCTTTTACGCTCTGGTGTGGCTCACCTTGTATTGGATTATGGCCGCACGCGCCTAAGGCGCAGATACAGAGGAGGCGTGAGAATGGAGCGCAATGAGAAGGTGGTCTTGGTGGTCTCCGGCACGCTGATGGGCGTGTTTCTGCTGTTGCTGGTGTATTCCGGTTTAGGCTTAGGCGTCACTGTCCCGACTTGCGTCAGCGATGTTCGGCCCTTTGGGCAGGGCAAGGTAGAGCAAAAGGGACCAGGTGCGTACGACATTTATCTCGTTTCGCGCATGTGGTTCTTCGATCCCGGCGAGATTCGTGTTCCCCCGGGCGCGGACATCAACCTGTACGTGAGTGCGCTCGATGTCACCCACGGTGTGTACGTGGAGAGCACGAACGTGAACTTGATGGCAGTGCCCGGAAGCGTGAACTTCGCTCGCTTTCGGCTCGACCGCGAGGGCGAGTACCGGGTGTTCTGTCACGAGTACTGTGGCCTGGGGCACCAAAACATGGCGGGGAAAATTGTCGTAACACGCTCCGCGGCGGTGAATCCGGGGACCGACGTAGCCCTTTAGGGCAGCTGAGAACCGAGCCGAGGCACGCTTTACAGGAGGACGGGTGATGCAGCAGGGTACGAATGGTGTCGATCGGACACATCGAGTCGCCGCGTTGCTTTTGGTTGTGGTGGGCACCAGCCTCTTGGTGCTCGGCATCTACCACGGTTTGCTGCAGGTGCTCTACCGAGCGGGATGGTTGCGGGCCGCTTCGTTTCTAGGGTTGGACTACTATCAGGGCCTGACCCTGCACGGAGTCGTGAATGCGATCGTGTACACCACCTTTTTCGAGGTCGCCTTCGGCTACGTGGTGGTCGGCCACTTCTTGCGTGTGCCGCTAAACGCGGGCGTGACCGGACTTGCCGTGGGTTTGATGTTGGTGGGCACACTGATGGCAGCCATCCCGATATTGGCCGGCAAGGCTTCTGTACTGTACACGTTTTATCCACCGCTGAAGGCTAGCCCGTGGTTTTACCTCGGCGCGTCCTTGTTAGTCGTTGGTTCCTGGGTTCCGTTCTTTCAGTGGATTGCCGCTTACTTGCAGTGGCGGCGGTTGCATCCCGACAAGGCCGCACCGCTTGCTGTGGTCGGAATGCTGGCAACCTTCACCGTGTGGTTGATCGCCACCATCCCGCTCGCGGTGGAGGTACTCGTGTTGCTGCTGCCGTGGTCGCTGGGTTGGACCAAATCGGTCGACGTCGTCCTCGCTCGCACGTTGTTTTGGTTCTTTGGGCACCCGCTCGTCTACTTCTGGCTCCTGCCGGCGTACGTGATGTATTACGTGATGTTGCCGCCGCTTGTCGGAGGAAAGTTGTTTTCGGACAAGGCGGCGCGGTTGGCGTTTCTGTTGTTCATCGTTTTCTCGGCTCCCGTCGGCCTCCATCACCAGTACGCCGATCCCGGTGTCAGCAGCAGCTACAAGTGGCTTCACGGCATCTTCACGTTTTGCGTGGCGATTCCGAGCTTCATTACCGCGTTTACGGTGGCTGCGACCTTCGAGCACGGCGCACGGCGCAACGGCGGGCAGGGGTTGTTTGGCTGGTGGGCAAAGCTTCCGTACTTTGATCAGCAACGGTACCTGTTCGCCTACGGATTTATGGGCCTTGTGTTGTTCTTGTTTGGCGGCATCACCGGCATCGTGAATGCCTCGGTGACGATGAACAACGTGGTCCACAACACGGCGTGGATTCCGGGCCACTTCCATACCACGTTGGGAGGGCCGGTGTTTCTGGCATTCCTCGGGCTTTCCGTGTGGATGCTCACGGAACTGTGGGGCAAAGAGCTGCGGTTGCCGCGTTGGAATCTCATGGTTCCGTATGTGTGGACCGCAGGGGTCGCGCTGTTCTCGATTGGTTTGTCGGTGGCCGGGGTTATGGGAGAGCCGCGCCGGACGAACATGGCCTTGAGTTACTCGAACCCTGACTCGCCACTGTTTCAAGCGCGATGGGAACTCTGGACCCAGCTCGGCGCCGTGGGCGGTATTTTGATGACGCTCGCGATGGTCGTGTACTTCGCGGTGTTTTTCTCCACCTTGTTTGCACCAGTGCGGGTCGTGGGGGAGATCCGCTTCCCCACCGCCGAGCCGCTTCGTCCTGAGAGTTTGGGAGCCACACGGAATTTTACGCCGTGGGTGATCGTGGCGGTGATTTTTTTGATCATAGCGTATGCGCCGCCTCTGCTCGAAGTCTTGCGCGGCTCCACGGTTCCGTCGCCTCCGTTCGAGCCGTTCAGTCCCGTTCCAGTGACACGGTAATGGTTGCGACTGGCTGCAAAACGATCACGCTGGTCTTTTCAGCCGCCTTGCTGGTGGGGGGTGCGATGGCATCGGCTCAGGGGCTGGGACAAGGGCTCGCGCCGCTCGTCGGAGAGAGCGTGCGGATCGACACGGTTGTCGACGAAACCGGGCGGGCGATTACCTTGGCTCCACAACCGCCGGAGGCCGGTCCCCTGCTCTTGGCGCCAATTTATGCGCGTTGCCCGCACACGTGCTCGCCGTTGACTGCAAACTTGCTGCGGGCCATTCAGGAGGCCGGCGGCCGATTGGGAAAGTATCGCGTGGCGAGTTTGTCGATCGACCCGAGGGAAACGCCCGAAAACCTGCGGCGGTTCCGTCAACGTCTGGGATTGCCGGCGGACTGGTTGCTTGTAAGAGCCCGCGACGGCAGCGAGCTTCGCAAGTTGCTGCAGGAGCTCAGGTTCGTGGCGGTGGAGCGGGCCGACGGGCAGTTCGACCACCCCAACGTGGTGTACGTGTTGTCACCCACCGGTGTGGTCACCGCCGCGCTGCCGGGACTCTCGCTAACGGCAAGCGAACTGGTGTCAGCGGTCAATTCTGCGCGGAGCGGCGGTGCTCCGTGGTGGCGTCTTCCGGTTTTTGCCCTGGCGGCAATTGGCTTCGCGGCCAGTGCATGGGTTTTCGCCGTTGCCTGGCTCCAGCGCCGGGGGCGTGTGCGTGCGCCGGCGGGTGGCGTGTGCAGGACGGCCACCTTTGAGTGAAGCGGGAAGCGAGACACTCGAGAGATGCAACCGTGGCCGACCAGGGCCTCCGGCGACGGCCTGCAGCCAGCCGCTGGCAGGCGAGCGATGTTCCGCGCTTCAGTGCGGCAGCATCTTAACGAGGCTGTTGTACTCCTTCGGAGCGAAACTCAACGCAAGCAGAGAACCCGAAACGCACGCGGAGACCTGTCGGCCTGAGCTTGCCTGAGGGAAGCGCAAGCTCGAACGCGTGGTTTGATACCCAAGCTGCCGTGGCAGAGGAACGGCGGTGCCCACAAGGAACAGTCATTTTCGTGGGGCTCTCCAATTTGGCAAAGGGGTGAGCGGAGCGTCAGTTGCCTGTGTCTACGAAGCTGTTCGTGGTGTTTCGTCGCGCTGGGCTGGTGAAAGTCGCCTCCCAGCAAGTGCCGGCGCTGTTGTGCACTTGGGCGACGACAGAATAGTTCGACGGAAAGGGCAGCGAGGGGAGGTTGAGAAAGGCCCCTTTACCTCGGCTGATGAGCCTCGACTTCCCATCGGGCCCTGGGCGCAACAGTAAGAGCTCGAGGCCATCGGGTGTCCGTTCGCCGTCTTGGTAGGAGTAACCGCCGTCAGCCAGCACTTTCCAGCACGGTTTGCCCTTGCAGTGTCCTGCCGCGGGAGCGCGTGCGGCAAGCAGAAGGCTGGCAGTATGGGCATCGTATAAACAGAGTTCGTAACTCGTGGAGCCGGTTGCGGGGTTGCCAAGCTCAGCGGCCAACGTTTGTTCGCCGAGGGTCCAGCGAAACACAATTCGGTCACGAGCATCATTCGGGGCATCGTGGACGACGAGTTGGGCGCGCCCGGGCAGCACCGTACGTTTGCAGCTCGTGGCTGGTAGAGCAGCGCTCGTACATGCACCTTGTCCGTCGCAGATGCCGGTCGTGCATGCCTTGCCGTCGTCGCACGAGGCGCCGGCAGGCTCGAACTGGCAAGAGGGATCGCAGCAGTCTCCAGCGAGGTTGTTGCCATCGTCGCACGCTTCACCGTTGGCAGTACAGAGCACGCCATTGCCGCAGCGGGTAGAGAGTGTGCAGTTGGTGTCGCAGCCATCGCACTCGCTCGTGTTTCCGTCGTCACACTCCTCGCCAAAAGCACTTTCCACCACGCCGTTGCCGCAGCTTGCCGCTTCATCGGCGCCGACGTCGACGCGCACGGCGTTTAGCCGTGGCTCTCCGTCGATGTCCGTCTCTCCGGCTGCCGGATTGAAGGGGAACTCACCGGCGTTCAATGCCGGGGAGCCTGCAGTTAAGTGGAGGTCGCCGTTCACTGGATCTTGCAAGAACGGATCAGCGAACAACGAGGTAACGTCCTCGGCTGTCGCGCTGCGATACGCGGCGAATCCAACGTACCGAGTACCGTTCCACACGAACTCCGCCGCGCTGCTTCCCCCCGGTGCGTACCAGAGGTTGTAATTCAGCAAGTTGTTGAAGTTCCCCGCCCAGGAAGCGAGGAGCAGGCTCTGTGTGCCAGCGAAGATGTTGTTCTTCACAGTGTTACCCTCTGCGTACTGGATCCAGAGCTCGCCGAAGCCCGAGCCCGCAGTGTTGTTGCCGTAGCACGTGTTGTTGCGAATCAGGTTGCCGTTTGCACGCCCGACCGAAGCCGCGTAGCCCCCAAAGGCAATGCAGGCGAGGCGGTTTCCAGAAATAAAGTTATTCCGCACGATATTGCCGGAGGCTACGATGCCACGGTTTTCAGCCCCGACCTCGATTCCAAGGTCGCAGCCACGGGCCACGTTACGCTCGACCACGACGTCGCGGCCGCCGTCGATGTAAATACAAGCAGCAAACCCGTTCCCTGCCGGTCCTCCCTCCCGCGCGCGCTCGACGCGATTGCCCTGTACGAGCCCATTGCGAGCAACAAGCTGAGGATCGGGCTGGATGTCGGTTTCGCCACCAATCAAGTCGATCCCGATGTTGTTCACATCGTGCACGTAGTTACCGCGCACGATGAAATCGGTCACGTTACCGTTGAGCGTCAGCGCCTCGCTCGGACGCGGGTCGCAATCGAAGATTTCGTTGCCCTCGATGCGTAACTCTTCGATGGGCGAGCTTTCCGTGCCGTACACGGTAATGCCCATCGCATTCGTGCCGCGGATTTCGTGAATAATGTTGCCGACAATCTCGATGCCCTGGCCAGCGCCGACCACGCGGATGCCCGAAGCTTCAAGGTTGCTCCAGTTGTTGCGGATGACAAAGCCTTCGATGCGGACGTGGCTCTTGGATGCGATGAGGACCACGTTTTGTCCTGGCAGACCTGTGCCGTCGAGTACCGCGGGGTTGGGCCCACGCGGATCGGTTGCGGCGCGCAACACAATGGGTGCTCCCGGTGCCCCAGAGGCGGGAAACGAAATTTTCTCGTAGTAAACCCCGCCCGCGACCAAAACGGTATCCCCTGGCGCTGCTGCGTTGAGGCCAGCTTGCACGGTGGGGTAGTCGGCAGGGACTTGGATCGTTGCCGCCAGCATCGGGGGTGCAGCAAAGAGAAACAGGGTGCCGAGCAAGAGGGCCACGATCGCAACAAACCCACTGTCGAGACAACCGCGCAATTGAGGGCGTCGAGACCAGCCGTGCTCGGGAAACCGAGCACAGAGGTTTGCAAGGAAACCGTTGTCAGACTGTCGGGATACGTGGCACGGGGAACTCATTCTCTCCATCGAGGCCACCGATTAAGGTCATCGGCGGTCTGGAGGCAAGGGTAAATTCCGTGCGGATGCGCAAGGCTCGAACTGCACGCCACTGGCTTTGGCGCTCGTGGCAAAGACGTAGAGAATTCGCCATCCGCTCATATCGGAGGAAGAGCGCGGTTTCCATACGTGGCTGCAGCTGCTGGACCGCGGCCGCACGTCGCTTCGTCATTTGGGAGTGCGCCATCGACCGGGATACCGGCCGAGGTTGGCCTCGCACACGGCGGGCAGCCTTGGTAAACGCATGGCCTGATAAGGAGGAAGGCCGAATTGAAGCAGCTCACCGAACAGCAGCGTGCCCGCCTTCGCTACGTGCAGGTCCCCGCACGACTGCCTTCCCTCGAGCGGTTCCCGGATTTTCTGATCATTGGCCCGCAACGCACCGGTACCACCTGGCTGCACGCGCATTTGCGCTTCCACCCGCAGGTGTTGCTTTCCGAGCCGAAGGAGCTGTTTTTCTTTAGCCGCTTGAAGCATCCTGAGGACCCGAGGTTTCGCTCGTCGTCCTTGGCTTGGTACCTGGAGCGGTTTCGCGACCCTTGGCCCTGGTACGTGTACAAAAGCTGGTTTTGCCTGTGGCATTATCGCGAGCGTTATCGTCCTCTGGTGCGCGGGGAGGCGACGGCGAGTTACGCGGCGCTCGAGGAGGACATCATTGCGGAAATTGTGTGTTTGAACCCGGAGATCAAGGTCATCACCATGGTTCGCGATCCGGTGGAGCGGGCGTGGTCACACGCAAAGAAGGATTTAGTGCGCAACCGCGGGCGGTCGCTGGGAGAAGTTTCCGACGAGGAGTTCGTTGCATTTTTCAACGAACCCTACCAACGCCGGTGCGCCCAGTACGTGCAGAACGTGGAGCGATGGGCTCGGTACCTACGAAGGGGAAACTTGTTTGTCGGCCTGTTCGAGGACATTGCTTGGCGGCCTGAGGAGCTCCTTCTCGATGTGATGGCATTCTTGGGCGTGAGAGCGAGCAAACAGTACATTCGTGCTGATGTGCGCGCGCCGGTGAATCCCAGCGGCGGCAGCGAAGTGCCGCCGCGCTTTCGAAAGATCTTGGAAGCGCTGCTGGCCGAAGAAATCGCCGCCCTGCGCGACCGTTTCGGCTGGTCCTGGCCCATGCGACCGGAAAGCGGCGCGAAGAGTTTCGTATTTCCGCAAGATCCGAAGCGCGAGCCTCCCGCGGCTTCTCACTCACATGTGGGTGCTGTGTAAGTTGCCGGGCAGCCACTGAGTGCGGCGTTAACCGCAATGACAATCTCGTCGACCTCAATGGCCCCGTTGGCGCATAGGTCGCCGGCCGCACATTGCGTCACCGGTAAACGCCCGAGCGCAATGTTCACCATGCGGATGAGTTCATCGATGGTGACCTGACCCCTGCCGTCGCAATCTCCCGGGCAGGGGTTGGGTGTCGGAGTGGGCCGCGCCGTCGGTGTTCCCGTGAGCGAGGGCGTCGCTGACGGGGTAGCGGTGGGTGGCTCGGTTTCCGTCGGTGTGGCTGTCGGCGACTCGGTGGCCGTCGGCGTTTTGGTAGCGGTTTCGGTGGCGGTTGGATTGGCAGCCTCAGTGGCCGTCATTGTCGGCGTGTGAGTCTCTGTCGGCACCGGTGTGGGTGTTTCGGTGTCCGTGGCTGTGGGTGTTGGCGCCGCGGTAGCAGTTTCCGTGGGTGTTTCTGTCGGCGTCAAGACCGGGGTCTGAGTCGGGGTCTCTGTTGGAATCGGTGCGGGGCTCTCCGTCGCTGTCTCGCTGGGCGTAGCCGTGGGGCTTTCCGCGGCCGTGGGCGAGTTGGTTGGCGTCTCCGTCGCCGTGGGGCTTTCTGTCGCTGTCGGGGTTTCGGTAGCCGTTGCGGTCGGTGTTTCCGTTTCCGTGGATGTAGGCGTCGGGGTCGGTGTCTCGGTCTCTGTGGGCGAGGGTGTTACCGAGGGCGTGGGGGTCTCGGTGGGTGTTTCCGAGGGTCCTAGTGTTGCAGTTTCAGTCGGAGAAGGAGTGGAAGAGAAGGTAGGCGATGGCGTTTCGCTCGGGGATGGGGTGGGTGTTTCGGTAGGAGTGGCCGTTTCCGTCGGGGTGGCGGTTTCGGTTGGCGACGGAGTTGCTGTGTCTGTGGGTGAAGGCGTTGCCGTGGGAGGTTCGGTTGGCGTGGCGGTTGGTGAAGCCGTCCCAGTTGGTGTTGCCGTGGCCGTGGCGGTTTCTGTGGGCGTGCTGGTGTCCGTCGCGGTCGGAGTTGCTGTTTCAGTGGGGCTTGGGGTTGCCGTGGGCGTGGGCGTGGCCGTGGCCGTAGCCGTAGCCGTTGCTGTGTCGGTCGGTGTGGGGCTGGGAGTGTCCGTCGCTGTTGCGCTGGGGCTCGGCGTCGGCGTTGCTGTCGGGGTATCCGTTCTCGTGGGGGTTGCAGTTGCAGTCGGAGTGGCCGTGGGCGTGTCGGTGGCGGTGCTCGTCGCGGTGGGTGTTGCGGTCGCCGATGGAGTGGGCGTGGGCGTTGGCGTGGCGGTTGCCGTGGCGGTGCTCGAAGGGGTAGCCGTGGGCGTCGGCGTTTCTACCGGAAATTGAATTCGGAGAAGCTGGTTGGAGGACTGCGCGGTGACCCAGAGATTGTCATCCGGCCCGGTGGCCAGTCCGACAGGTTGCTGCGGCGGAGTGGGCAACGGCGCGAAGGTGAATTGCTCGAAAATCGGCGTGGGCAGCGGGCGCACGCGGCCAAGGGCATTGGCGCTTTGGAGCGTAAACCACAGGTTGCCGTCTGGGCCGATGGTGATGTTTAGCGGGCCACTGTTGGGAGTGATGGCAACCTCAACAATACTTGCCGGATTCGTGGGATCGATGCGCGCTACACGCGGGCTCACGCCAGACTCGAGGACCCACAAGAAGCCATCCGGGCCGGTGGTGATGCCGCGCGGGAAACTAAAGAAAGCGGGCAGCGGAAACTGCTCGATCGTGAGGGTGTCCGGGTCAATACGGCCAATGCGACTGTCCCCGTACTGGGTGAACCAGAGCTTGGCGTCGGGTCCGAGCGTAATGGAGTGCGGGCGCGGTTCGCCTCGCGTTGGGTCCGTGGGGACAGCAATCTCCACCGCGGAATATGGTGCCGTTGTCACGATATAGCCGATCTTGTTCTTGGAAAACTCGGTGAACCACACGCGGGTGGCGCCGTCCGAAGTGATGTCCATCAAACCCGCGCTGGCAGTGGGGACGGAAATCTCGTCCGTGACCACGCCTGCGGTAGTCATGCGCGCAATTTTGTTGGCTGCCTGCTCGAGGAACCAAAGCGCGCCATCGGGCCCCACTGTGATTGCCGCCGGACCTGCATTGGCCGTGGGGATTCCAAAGCTACTCAACGCCCCAGCGGGCGTTGCCCGCCACACTTGGTGCGCCGTCCGCAAGGTGAACCACAAATTCCCGTCCGGCCCGACGGTGATGCCGAGGGGCCCGGTGTTCGGACCAATACTGTAAGCGGTGGAACTAACCTGACCACCCCATGCGGCAGAGGCGGATGTGACCGATAGAGCGAGCGCTCCCAAAATTCGCGCAAAAGCTTTCCCGTAGTGTCGTGTCGCTACCATCACGCGTGCTCCCCCGGTGACGCCCTTTCCTACCTGCATCAACAACTCTGGTCAACCCTACAAACTTGTTTTCCGTCGTTGCTCAATACTCGTCAACCGAGCTTTAGCGAGGCGCGAGCAGGGAGACGTAGCGCCCACGCACTTAAGTGGATAAAAGAGGGCGACCAACGTGGCGACTTTCTCAGAGAGGAGCGGAGGACAATGGCTATTCTAGTAGCCCAGCGCATCCCGCATCGAACTGCTGCGAGTTTATTGGCCCTGGCGATCCTGCTTGTCGGAGGCGGGGTGCAAAGTGGTTTCGCAGAGTCAACCCCTGGCGTGAAGCCACCGAAGCAGGAGCGGGGTGGCACACCAGCGCAGGCGACCCCCAAGTTGAACGCGAAGCAGCAGCGCATCCTTAAAGCGTTGGTGGGTCGCTGGAAAATCGAAGACGGCGAAGACGAGCTTGAGTTCCGCGCCGACGGCTCCTTTCTGGGAAAGAGCCACGCGGTGGAGATGACGGCAAGGTACGAAGTGTCCCGCGATGGACAATTGATTATCGACCTCGGCCTTCCCGTCCCGCGCAAGGCGCAGACTCCCGCTGCTGGAGAGGGAGGGGCGAAGCCCACACCACAAACTCTGCGGGTCGTGCGCGAGGTGCGCTTCGAAGGGAAAAAACTCGTGCTGCGCGATCGCGAAACTGGCCAAACTTTTCGCTACGTGCGCTTGCCCTGAACGTCCAGGTTGCCGCTCCAAGCCCGAGCGTGATGATGGCAAACCGAAAGCGAGGAGCACGGCTGCACGGACTCAAGGCGGGGCAGGGGAGAAGCGAAAGCTATGGTCGTGCTGGATGGTGCGCTTGGTGAAGGTGGCGGGCAAATTTTGCGGACGGCACTGACGTTATCGGTGCTCACCGGCCGCCACTTCCGCATGTTCAACATTCGGGCACGGCGTTCGCGTCCGGGTTTGTTGCGCCAACACCTTGCTGCAGTGCGGGCTGCCGCAGCGATTAGCGGGGCCGAAACCGACGGCGATGTTCTCGGGTCGCAAGAACTTGTCTTTCGCCCTCAACGGATCCGTGGCGGCTCGTTCGAGTTCGACGTCGGTTCTGCGGGGAGTGCGACCCTAGTGTTGCAAACCGTGATGATCCCGTTGCTGTGCGCCTCGGAACCGTCGCACGTGGTTTGCAAAGGGGGAACTCACAACCCCGCGGCTCCGCCCTACGATTTCGTTGCCAGCGTGTACTTGCCTGTGCTGCGGCGCATGGGCGCAAACGTGACGGCAACCCTTCAGCGTTACGGGTTTTACCCGCGCGGTGGCGGGCGCTTCACCGTGGAGATCGAGCCCCTCCAGCGCTGGTTGCCATTGGAGCTGACCGAGCGTGGTGCCTTGCAGGCTGTGTTGGCGCGTGCGCTCGTTGCCGACTTGCCACCCCATATCGCTCACCGGGAACTGCAAGTGGTGCGCGAGATGCTGGGCTGGCGCCAGCAAGAGTTGGTGACGGAGGTCCTGCCCCCAGGGCAGGGTCCTGGTAACGTCCTGCTTCTCAGTATGGAAGGTGAACACTTGGTGGAAATGGCCGTGGGCTTCGGCCAAAAGGGCGTGCGTGCCGAAGAAGTGGCCCGCGAAGCGTGTGCAGCAGCGCACCGCTATCTGTCGGCTGGGGTTCCCGTCGGCGTGCATTTGGCGGACCAGCTCTTGCTCCCGCTCGCGTTGGCTAAGGGCCGCTTTCGTACCCTTGCTCCGTCGAGCCACACGGAGACGAATCGCTTGGTCATTGAGCAGTTTCTCGACTGCTCGATCCGCTTTGAGCAACGCGGCACTGACGATGTGTTGGTGTCGGTCGGGTGAGTTCTCCTGCGGGCACGAAGGCGGCCACGGAAGCGAATGGGTGCGCGTTCGAACGGAGGAAGTCGGCAAACATGGAGTCTTGGTTAGAACGCCTGAATGAGATGCAGCGCGAGGCCGTGCTGCATCCGGGGGGACCGCTGCTGGTGTTGGCAGGGGCGGGTTCGGGGAAGACCCGCACCCTCACCTGCCGAATTGCGCACTTGATCGCCGCTCGCGGGGTGCGCTCGGAGCGCATTTTGGCGGTGACCTTCACGAACAAGGCAGCAGCAGAAATGCGCGCCCGCGTGCAGCAATTGGTCGGCGATCATCGTGCTTGGGTAGCGACATTTCATTCCACTTGCGCCCGGCTGCTGCGATTCGAGGCGCCGCACCTCGGATACCCGCGCGACTTCGTGATTTACGACGAGCAGGACCAACAGCGCTTACTGCGTGATTGTTTAACCGAGCTCAAAATCCCAGCCGATCGTTTGCCACCCCAGATCGTCGCTACCATGATCGATCAGTGCAAAAACCGGGGGCTGAGCCCGGCAGAGTTCGTGCCCTCAACACCGCGGGAAGAGCAGATGCTGGAAGTGTACCGTCTCTACCAACGGCGTTTGTTGGCCAGCGGCGCCATGGATTTTGGCGACCTCCTTCTGCTCGTGTTGCAGCTCTTCGAAGAGTTCCCGAGCGTGCGCGAGCGCTGGCAAAATCAGTTCGACCATATTTTGGTCGATGAGTACCAGGATACGAACGCTGTACAGTACCGCCTCGTGCGGTGCCTCGCGGAGCCGCACCGCAATTTGTGCGTGGTTGGGGACGAGGATCAATCGATCTACCGCTGGCGCGGCGCGGAAATTCGCAACATTTTGGATTTCGAACGCGACTACCCCGATGCCCGCACCATTTTCCTCGAACAAAACTACCGTTCGACCGCAGCGATCCTGCGGGCTGCGTCGGCGGTGGTGGCGCACAACGTGCTCCGGAAAGGAAAAACGTTGTGGACCGAAAACCCGCGCGGAGACAAAGTCGCGGTGATCGCTTGCGACAACGACCTCGAAGAGGCCGATTGGGTCACGAAGGAAATCCAAAGGTTGCTCCATCAGGGGCGAAAGCTCGGCGACGTCGTGGTGCTGTACCGAACGAACGCGCAGTCGCGCGTGTTCGAGGAGGCTTTCGTGCGCGCGCGGCTGCCGTACACCATCGTCGGCGGCATGCGCTTCTTTGCCCGCGCGGAGGTCAAGGACGTGCTCGCCTACCTGCGGCTCATTGTCAACCCGCAGGACAGCGTGGCGGCCAAGCGCATTATCAACACGCCGCCGCGTGGGATTGGCGAGACGACGATAAGGCGGGTTGCCGCTTTGGAAACCGAGGCTGGTAGTTTTCTGAGCGCGTGCCGCTTGGCGCTTGTGCGCGGTGTGCTGAAACATCAAGCCGCCGAGCGCGTGCAGCGCTTTGTCGAGTGCGTGGAACGCTGGCGCGAGCAGATGGCATCGCTGCCTTACGCCTCCTTAGCGGCACAGGTGCTGGAAGAGAGCGGTTACCGGCAGTGGCTCGAACAGCAGCAAAGCGCGGAAGCGGAAGAGCGGTTGCGGAACGTGGAAGAGCTTTTGCGTTCCCTGGAGGAGCATGCGGCGGAGAGCCAATCCCTCGCCGAGTTTTTGGAGCAGGCGGCACTCGTTGCCGATGTCGATACGTATACGAACGCGGCCGATCGCTTGACCCTCATGACCCTCCACGCGGCCAAGGGGCTGGAGTTTCCCGTGGTGTTCCTGGTGGGCATGGAAGAGGGGTTGTTTCCGCTGACCCGCCGTAACGACGACGAGGAGGACATCGAAGAAGAACGGCGGCTTTGTTACGTGGGGATGACCCGCGCCCGCGAAAAGCTGTATCTCACGTACGCCATGCAGCGGCGCCTCTTCGGCAGCGTACAGGAGAACGAGCCGAGCCGCTTTCTCCGCGAAGTGCCCTTGGAAGTCGTGGACTTCACCGGTGCGAAACACGTGGCGTGGAATTGGGCACGGCGTGCGGCGGCGCGGGATGATCGAGCGCAAGTATCGACCGAACCGGAGGTGGTGTACGATGAAGGCCTGCGCAAGGGCCAGCGGGTTCGGCACCCGACCTTCGGCATCGGCACCGTGCTGCAAGTCGAAGGCTGGGGAGATGACCAAAAGGTGGTCGTTTTGTTCCAACGCGCGGGAAGAAAGAAGCTAGTCGTGCGCTTGGCGGGCATGGAACCCGCCTAAGAGCAGCAAAAACCTGCTTGAACTGCGGAAAGCACACCGAGGCCACAGGCAGCTCGCGAGGATCCGAGCTTCATACGGAGGAACAAGCGGCCACCGGCAGCACACATTGAGGCACGCGCCCAAACATCGCGGTGGGCGATGCACGCTGTCGAGTGGGTTTGCCACCGCTCTGGGAGGCGAAAGCCGCGTCCCACGGTGGCCTACGGGGCATTTGCGCGGTTGTGAGCGCGCAGCCACTGGAAGCCCAGCTTGCGGAGCTCTTCAAGCGCGAGCATGGCAAAGGGGAACCACGCAACGAACTGCCAATGTTGCCACGTCAAAGGCGCAAAGCCGAACATGCGGGCCACCGGGAGGACATACACGAACGCCATGCAGCAAAGAATTTCCGCTGCGATGGCGCCCCAAAGAATGCGATTGCTGGTCCAGCCTAGCGGCCACACCGTGGCGGTGGCGCTGCGGCAGGCGAACACGTTGCCCACCTGGCACGCCACGATTCCGACGAAGGTCATCGTCGTTGCCACAGTGTACGTCTTCGCAAAGTCGTTCAGGTCCAACCCTGGCCGCCAGCCGGCCAACCAGTAGGCGTAAAAATAGGCCAGCATGCTGAGGGCAGCTTGAATCGGACCGAGCCAACCGTAGGCGCGGAGCAAGATTGGCCAAGACAAAATCCGCTCCGCGCGCGAGCGGGGCGGGCGCTCCATCACGCCTGGCGGCGGGTTCGCGGCCGAGGGCGAGGGCGGGAAACAGGTCGGTGCCCAAGTCCACAGCTAGGATCTGTGCCACAGGGAGCGGCAGGGGGAGGCCGCCGGGGACGAACAGCAAGAACGGCACGATCTCGGGGATGTTGCTGGCAGAGATGTACGTGACGAATTTGCGCACGTTGTCGAACACCGCGCGGCCGTATTCGATGGCGCTCACGATGGCGGCGAAGTTGTCGTCGGTCAGAATCATGTCGGCCGCTTCGCGAGCAACGTCGGTGCCCGTGGCGCCCATCGCTAAGCCAATTTCCGCCCCGCGTAGCGCCGGGGCGTCGTTGACGCCGTCACCGGTCACGGCGACGACTTCACCGAGGTGTTGGAATGCTTCGACCAAGCGCGATTTGTGCTGCGGTGCGGTACGAGCGAACAGCACGTCGCGATGTGCAACGAGCAGATGCTCCAGAGCAGCGGCGCGGTAGTGATCCAATTCGTTGCCGGTTACTACCAGGGGCTCGACGTCATGCAAGCCAATCTGGCGAGCAATGGCCGTAGCGGTCAGCGGGTCGTCGCCGGTGACCATGCACACGCGAATGCCGGCACGCCTGCACGCCGCAACCGCCGGCGGCACCTCGGGGCGCGGCTGGTCTTCCAAAGCTACGAAGCCGAGGAAGACCAGGTCGCGTTCCACGGCCTCGGCGCGATACGGTGGCGCGATGTCTGCGGGGAAGTCGCGCCGGGCCACTGCCAGGACGCGGTAGCCAGTGCGCGCCAGGGCGTCGTGCCGGTCATTGAGGTGGGGGCGGAGTTCTGTGGTCACGGCCACCAGGCCTTGCAAGGTCTCGGCGAAGGCGCAGCAGCGGCTCACCTCGCTCCAGGCACCCTTGGTGCAAGCGACTACCCGGTCCTCGAGCTGATGAATCGTGGTCATGCGTTTGCGCACGGAGTCGAATGCCAACTCGGCCACGCGCGGCCACAACGCCAGGCGCTCGGGATCGAGGCCGACTTGTTCGGCAGCTAGGAGCAGTGCGACCTCGGTCGGATCGCCAACCGGGCAAGGGCGGGCCGTTTGGGCTGCTGGTTGGCGAGAAGTCAAGACTGCAGCACAACGTGGCACAACGTAAGAGCCCGAACAAACGGTTTGTTCCCTCCGGACCGGCGACGCCCGGCGACAGCGGCTGGAAGCCGTGCTCGCTCCGCTGCGGAGAAGAAGCGAAGCGAAAACCGCCGTCAGCGAACCACACTTCACAGACCGTCATTTCGTTTTTTGTGAGCGTCCCGGTTTTGTCGGTGAGAATCACAGTGGTGGTGCCGAGTACCTCGATGGTCGAGAGCCGCTTCACCAGCGTTTTACGCGCAGCCAGCGTGCGTGCTGCAGCGGCAAGCGCAAGGGTGAGCGTCGGAAGGAGCCCTTCGGGCACGTTGGCGACGAGCATTCCAAGGGCAAAGGCCTGGGCGACACCCAAACCACCCTAGGCCTCGGCGGCCCAAAAGCAGGCAACGCCGAGCGACACCGCAACGGTGGCCACGACCCGCACAACGTGCTGCAGCTCCCCTTCGAGAGGACTGGGTCGTTGAGGTTGCTGTTGCGCTAAGCGCGCTAGTTGGCCGAACCGCGTAGCGCCATCGGTGGCAAAGACTACCGCCTCGCCTGTGCCACTCATCACGTACGATCCGGCAAACAACAAGTTCGGTGCGGCAAGCCAGGGAAGTGCCTCGCTCCCGATCGCCTCCGCAGTGCGCGCCACGGGGCGCGATTCCCCGCTCGAGTGGGAGAGATCGACCTTAAGGTCTTGGCAACAAATCAGGCGCGCATCCGCCGCCACCGCTTCCCCGGGGCGCAAGATTAGAAGGTCGCCAGGCACGATCTCCGCGGCCGAAACGACAAACTCCCGGCCATCGCGGCGCACAATCGCTTGCTCCGGCAAGAGTTTTTCCAGTGCGTCGGCCGCACGCTCCGCTGGGTACTCCTGCCAAAAGCTGAACAAGCCGTTGACGACAACGACGGCGACAACAGCCGCGGCAAGTTCGGGCGTGGCCGCCAGCCAAGCGAGAACGGCGGCGACCCACAGCATGACGGCAAAGAAGTGCACGAAATTGTTTGCGAGGTGAACGTACCACGGGGTGCGGTACGCGAGGAGTCACATTGAGCCCAAATCGCTAGAGGCGGCGCGCGGCCTCGGCGGCAGAGAGACCAAAACGGCTGCTACCGGGCGCTTGCAACGCCTCGTAGGGCTGTGCACGGCTCCAGCGCGGCAGTTCGCTGTGAGATAAAGAGTAGTTTGTACGCAACGTCACAGGTCGGCCCGGTGCGCGCTTTACCGAAATCCGGGACGCCCAGCGAGGTGGGCGGTTGTCTAAGAGCAGCGGCGGACTGCTCTAGCGTGGTTGGCTCGTCGCCAAACGTTGGCGTGTTTTGGACTTCCGGTGCTTTTGCTACGGACGACCAATGGTCCGAGAGCCGCGGCGAGTGCGCATTCAAGTGGCGGGTGTGTCGAGCCTGGAGGAGGCGCTCTTTTTGGAGCGCCTCGGTGTCGATGCTCTCGGGTTTACGGTACGGCTGCCTGAGGGCATCCACGACGACTTAACCGAAGCCAAGGCTCGTTCCATTGTGCAAGCCTTGCCTCCGTTCGTTGCCACCGTCGCCATCACCTACGTCAGGGATGGACGGAGCGCAATCGAATTGGCGCGCTACCTCGGGGTGACGGCATTGCAGCTGCATGGGGACTTTCCGGCTCCCGAACTCGAGATGGTGCGCGTGGCCCTGCCGCATCTGAAAATCATTCGTGCGGTTTCGGTAACCGGGCCCGAAGCGATTACCGTTGCTCGTTCGTGGGAGCGACGGGTGGATGCTCTAATCTTGGACACCTACGACCCTGCCACGGGGCGCCGCGGGGCCACCGGGAAGACGCATGACTGGAACGTTAGCGCAGAAATTGTGCGCAGCGTGCGTTTGCCGGTGATCTTGGCCGGGGGCCTTACGGCGGAGAACGTGGGTGCCGCAATCCGCCAAGTGCAGCCGTGGGCAGTGGATACGCACACCGGCGTTGAGGATGCGTTCGGGCGACGCGATTTCCGCCGGATGGAAGAGTTTGTCGCCGCGGTACGACGGTCCGAGGGTTAGCGGCTCGGCCGCGCGTTGTTCATGGGAGGAACCGCGCCCAGGTGTGCGGTGAGCTGATGGAACAAGCTCGACTCGCGCTTGTAGAACCCCTCGCAATGCACCGAACCACCGAGCCGGAGCAGCGTGTAATCGAGGTGATGGCAAAGTTCGTGAAGCAGGGTCCGGAGGAAGGTTTTGAAGGCGGCCACTTGCTTCCGTTTCGCCGTAAGCATCCACAAGCGGATTTGTGCCCCAGAGCGCCGACTCAAGGTGTACAAACCGTGCAATTCACTGAAGTGGTTGCGGGGTCGGGCGAGTTCCACGGTGATTCCGACCGGTGGCACAGCCAAGGCCCGACAGATCTCGTCGGCAATCGTTTGCACCACGGGCTCCACCGCGGCGGGGCTGGCTGTGGCCAGTGCGGGGGCCAACTGCGTGACTGCATCCCGCAAGCGGGGAGAAACCTGTAAGCGAATGCCACCAATGCGGTTGCTTTTCTCCTGAAGCTTTAGCCACTTGAGGTTGCGGCGCGCAGGTCGCATGGTCATTGGTCGTCCGGTTCGCGTAGCTCGGTAGGACTTTGGCCGAAGCAGGGGTTTTTCCGGCGGCGATTGTGTGCGTCGAACACGTACTCGTTGTACACGTTTTGTCCGGCGCAAAGGTAGGCGAGGCAGCGCTCGCGCGATCCGTACCATTGTCGGCCAATCGGCAGAGAACAATCGAGTGGCGAGCGCGGGCGGTTGACGTCGACTTGCACTTGCGCGGAGGCAAGCGAGCACCAGCCGATGAAGATCAAAAACGGAACGGAGAACGGCGGCACGCGCTGAGGATGGGCTTTCGTTCGGTCATTTGCAAGCGGAGAGCAAGGTGGTAAATCGCCCGCTGGGAGAGAACGCAGTGTACCCAGGGGTACATCGTGACGGCCTGCGTGCCAATCTCGTAATCGCGTGGCTCCTTGGTCTTTTCGCCTTGGGGAGCGCGGTGCCGAGCGGCAGTTTCGCGCCGACGGTTCTGCAGTTTCGCCCCGAGGCGCAGCGGCGCCTTGAGCCGGCCAAAGTGAGCACGTCGGTGGAGAGGCAAATGCGCCGCTGGGTCACGCGCACCGAGCGATTGACCCTCAGGGTTCTAGATGCAGCCATGGGAATTGTGTGGGTCCTCGCCTGGTTGGCGACTTCTACGGCGTTGTTTGCTGGCATTGCGGGCGTGGTCGGCGCAGTCGATCAGGAACTCGTCCGCGGATTGCGTACGCAGTGGGTGAGAAGCATGCGGCTGGCTTGGCGCGGCACGCAGGTGTTTTGGAAGTCAGCCAGGGACCGTGCGCTGCCGCTCGCGCCCCGCGTGGTGCTGCTCTTAGCGTGGGCCTACTGGTTGTCGCCGGTGGACCTTTTAGGCGAAGATTGGAGTTGGGCGAGTGTGATTGACGATGGCTTTGTCGCGGCTGGAGCGGGGCGGCTGTTCGTGCACTTGTGCCCGAACGAGGTGCTGCAACGCAACGCCGCAAAGCTGCAGATCGGGTAGTGGTGACGCTCCTTGGTGCTGCTCTGCGAACCGGGGTGGTGGTGACTCTGGCTTGGTGCGAGCAGCTCTCGGTTGCCTACGATTCCTTGCCCTCCAGCACGCGCTCGTAACCTGGGCACGAAAGCACTGGCAAACGCGGATAGCGGGGAAAGCGGCCGTCGCTCTCGGAACGCAGACAGCGGTAAAAAACCGAACCACGCTGCGTGCGGATGCGGTGGCAGTGCTGGCAGGAGTTGCACAAACCCGCGTCGATACCTGACTCGCTCATAACCAAGGTTCAGGAGCTGAAACTCTCCCGGGTCGCAGCCGCGCGAAGTTCGATCATGGTGATTTCTCTTGGCGTCCACAAGCGAATGCGCTGGCCGGTGACCCCGAGGCCGCAGTTTACGTAAAGCAGCGAATCGCCCCGGCGGAACAGGCCGCGATCGAAGCGGGTGATCAGTTGCGCCAAACTCATCCGCCGGCCGCTAAACCACGGTAGGGCAATTTGCCCTCCGTGGGTATGGCCGCTCAGCACCAGGTCGATCCCTAGGGCGGCCGCCTGGGGAAAGACGTCGGGCCGATGGCACAACAGGAGTTTGGGGTCCTCTTCCGGCAATGCTCGGCACAAAGTTTCGAGTTGGGGCACGTGGGGGACGCCTCGTGCCCAATCGAGGCCGCGGTCGTCCAAGCCGATGACATGCAGGCGACCACCGGCGAGGTGGAGTGGAAACACTTCGTCGCGCAGTACGGTGAAGTCCGTATGGCGTCGCAACGCCGTAGCAACGCGTTCAGCGCCGGCGTAGTGGTCGTGATTGCCGAGAATCGCCACCACTCCATAACGAGCCCGCAACGAGGCGAGGACGGGAAAGTACTTGTCAAGATCGGAGCGCGCATTGTCGGCGATATCTCCGGTGATGCAAATGAGGTCCGGCTCGAGGGCGTTGACCCGCGCAACGAAGCCTTGCAGTTCGTCCACGCGCATGTTCGTGCCCACATGAATGTCGCTCAGTTGCACCAGGCGAAGGGGCGGTGTGGTTGCGGGCCAGCGCGCGCAGGGAACACTGATTCGTGCCACTTGCAGGCGCCGTTGGCCGAGCGTGTAGCCGTAGCCAAACAAACCAACGATCCCCATGAGGCCAAGCCACCCCGTTGCTCGTTCGTCCAGCGGGCCAGCACGCAGGGGCCGCTTGGTGGTACCCATGCCGCGCGCTTCGCTGGTCAGCATTGCATGGAGGAAGTTACCACCTTGCCAGATCAAGTGGTTCAACACGAGAAAGCCGGCGACAAAGAGACAAGTGAAGGCAGCGGCGTGGTAGAGTTGCGGAAGGCGGTCCATCAACTGCCGTTGCGTGTTACGGCGGCGCCGCACCAGCCAGAAGTTAAACCCACCCAGCAGGGTCGCCACAGCAAAGAAGTGCAGGCCGGAGAGCGGTGTCCACTGTCGGGCGATCCACCAGACCACACCTGCCTGCGCCACGCTAACCCAAAAGAGCAGGAAGAGGAAAAAGTGATGGAAGAACCACGCCTCTGCCCGTGCCCACAGCGGACTACTGATTTCGAACCGCATGGCGCCAGCTCTTAGCGGGAAGGCCTGCTCGCTGCATGTCAGCGTTCACGAGCGGGCAGGAATGGAGGCATGTCCGTGCTCGGGCGCATCGACCAGCGGGGCGGCCGTTTCTCGAGAAATGCTTTGACCCCTTCGCGAGCATCGGGCTGTGCCCCGCACCAAGTGAAGGTTTGCTGCTCGCGTTGCTCGGCCCGCTGCCAATCGGTTTCGGTAAGCTGCTGCCAAAGCAAGCGCTTGGTTACTGCCACGGCGACCGGTGCCGTGTTTTGGGCGATGTCGCGCGCCAGCGCTTGAGCTGCGGGGAGAAGCTCGTGATCGGGAAGCACGCGACTCACGATTCCGTACTCTAGAGCTTCTGCTGCGGAGAGCATGCGTCCGCTCAGCAGGAGCTCGCTGGCGCGGCTCAAGCCCACAAGGCGCGGGAGCAGCCAAGTGCTCAGCGCTTCCGGGCAAAGGCCGCGGCGCACGAAGATAAACCCGATCCGTGCAGTCTCCGCAGCGAGCCGGATGTCCCATTGCAACGTAATCGTGATCCCGGCTCCTACAGCCGTGCCGTTGATCGCTGCAATGATCGGCTTGGTCATCTCCCACGGCCGCACGGCCGCCGCTCGCTCCGCAGCCAGGTTTGTGAGGTAATCCGGGTCGTCGCTGCGGTCGAAGGCGCGTTCGCCGCTTCCAACGTCAGCTCCCGCGCAAAATGCCCGGCCAGCACCGGTAACCACAATCGCACGCACGCGGTCGTCAGCATCCAAAGTGGCAAAGGCGTGCGTTAGCTCGCGCCGCATTTGCGGGGTATACGCGTTCAGTCGCTCGGGGCGGTTGAGCGTGATGGTGGCAACCGCGTCCTCGATGGAAAGGAGAATTTGCTCGTACGTCACGCGCGCTTCGTTTTGCGACTCGGCTTCGCGGCAAACACGGCCTCAGCCGCTGCCTTGAACTCGAGCACCGATTGCCGCAGTGCCGTTTGTTCCAGCATGCGTTTCAAGGATCCCGGCACCCAAAAACCTACGGAGATTGCCTGCCGGCAGGTTGCTTGCGTTTTCGCTTTGGAAATCGGATCGAGGTCGTAATGACCAACGATGGATTCGATATCGCCGTCGACCGAATGCCAGTCGAGCCGGGTGGGTGGTTTGTAGGTGTACTCCAGCACATAGCGAATGCGTTTGAACATCATGTCCATGCCAAATTCCACGATTTTTCCGAGCCCGTTGTCGTAGCGCTCGACGACAGTGGCGCTGTTGATCCCGGAAAACCATTGCGGATAGCGTTCGAAAGAAGTGATGACCTCGAAGCAGACGTCGACAGGCGCATCGATCGTGGTGGAAAATTCCTGCTCGCCCTTCACGCTCATGGTCGGCGCATCATGCCAAACGATGGACGCAAAGGCAAAAGCTTTTCCGCGTCACCACGATCCCAGTGCTCGTACCCATGGATCATTTGCTTCCGGAGCAGTGGGTGTGGCCGCGGGTAGCGCGACGGCGGAAGATACTTTGGCAGTCAGGTTCCGGAGGAAAGCAACCGTGCGGGTACGCCGGTGAAGGATGATCAGATCGACCTTCCCATCTTCATCAAAATCGCCCGGCACCGCGGCCGTTGGCTGCCGTCCGGTGGGGAATTTTTCGGGTAGGCTCAATCCGCTTTCTTTAGAACCGCGCAAAATGGCCACTTTGTCCTCGTGTTCTTCCACGCGCACGACGTCCGGTGTGCCGTTGCCGTCAAAGTCGGCGCTGATTACGGGGCGCACGCGGTTGCTGAAGGTGTCCTCCACCGGATCCTTGAGCCCCTTGCCGTTTCCTCTGAGGATCGAGACCCGTTCGCTCCGCGAGTTACCGACCACCAAATCGAGGGTGCCGGTGCCACCGAGGTCGCCTGCAAGGAGGAAGTCAGGTTTGGGTAGCACCGCGTAGTTGGTGGTGCGCGGGAAGCGCCCCGTGCCGTCGCTAAAAAGCAGCGACACGCTGTTGGAGAGCGTGTTGGCGACCGCAATGTCGTCATGACCGTCGCCATCGAAGTCAGCCACCGCTAGCGCAGCAGGGCCGAGGCCGGTTGCTAAAAAAAGCGGCGCCACCAACTCTCCGCGTGCAGTGCCAGCGAGGACCGCGACATCGTCCGAGCCAAAGTTGGCAACGACCAAGTCAGCAGCTCCATCGGAGTTGAAATCGCCAAGCGCCAAGGAACGAGGATCGGTGCCAACTGGCATAGAGGTTTGCAGGCGGAAACTTCCGTGGCCGTCGCCGAGGCTCAGGGTAACGAGGGCGGCGTCACGGTGGGCGATCGCAAGGTCAAGGTGGCCGTCACCATTGGCATCGTAGGCCATGGCGGCGAATGGGTCGGGGCCAAGGTCGAAGGCGGAAGGCCCGCGGAAGGTGCCATCGCCGCGGCCACGGCACAGTGTGAGCGCCGAGGACCCCCGGCTGGTTACGAGCAAATCGGGCACGCCATCGCCCGTGGCATCGGTGACCAAGACTGCTTCGGGATTGGGTCCGACCAGATAAGAGAACCGGCGTTCGAACTTTCCCGATCCGGTGTTGAGGAGGACATGCACGACTCCGCGGCGGCTATCGGCAGCAAAGAGATCGATTGCACCGTCTGCGTTCACGTCGACAGCGGCAGCCGTAACAATGTCATCGCTGCGCAGGAGACGAACCGGACCGCTAAACACTCCGCGGCCGTCGCCGCGAACCCAGACAAGCCCGGAAGCATCCACTACCACGAGGTCTAACTTCGCATCGCCGTCAATGTCGGCGACGGCCGCAGCACGGGGATCGTTGCCGACAAACGATGCCTGGCGCGGCCGGAAGGAGCCCTGCCCGTCGGTTTCGAACACGCCCACGGCCTCGCCACCGGATTCGAGCACCAGCAGTTCGAGATGACCGTCTCGATCGAGATCCGCTGTTGTAAACCAGCGCCCTTCGACGCCTTCGGTGTCGACGACCTGGGGGAAGGCAAACTGTCCGCGCCTCTGCGAGCGATACACGCTGATGCCGTTGCGATCGCCTACGAGGAGGTCGCTCTTGCCGTCGCGATCCAGGTCTACTGCGTGAAGAAAGAGAATCCGACTGTTGCTCGAAAGCTCGGCTGCTTCTCCCAAGCTACCGTCCCCGCTTCCGTAGCGAATGCGCACGATCGGCTCGGTTCTGTTCGCAAACGCTACATCCGTCCAGCCGTCGCCATCGAAGTCACCGGCAGTCAGGCTGGCTGGCGCACTGGTGGTACGGCTTAGTGTCGGGCTCGAAAACTTGGCCTCGCGCGCACCGAGCAGCAGAGCCAAACCAGCATCGGTTGCCACGACGTAGTCGGTCAGCGTGTCCTCGTTGAGTCGTACGGCGACGAGACCGCGGCTGGCGACACCGAGTGGAACGTCTTCGCGCGCAGCAAATTCCAGTGCAGGCGCGGCGAAGGCGACGGCAAGCAGTGTGGGAGCAAGCCACAAACCGGGCCTCATGCGAGGCAAACGTTAACCGTGTTGCGTCGCGGTGGTCAAGCGCGCGTCTTGCACGGGTTGGCAGCACTGGTCGTGGCCTCTTGGAAGATTTCAGGGCGGCTGTTTGCCGGAAAGGTTGCCGTGCCTCGATGTGAGTTGCTCGCCCCGTCGGCCAGTGCGATAGGGAGGGCGCCATGTTTTGGCATCGCATTGCCATCGACTTAGGGACCACGTATTCCCTTGTGTACACCCAGGACAAGGGCATTGTGCTGCGCGAGCCCTCAGCGGTGGCGTTAAAGAAGTCGACGGGCGAAGCGGTGGCCTTTGGAGAGCGTGCACGCACGATGCTCGGACGGGCACCGGATTTTATCGAAGTGGTGCGTCCGTTGCGGGACGGAGTGATCGCGGACTTTGGTGCGGCGCGAGCCTTGCTCGCCCATTACATTCGGGAGGCCTCGCGCGGGCGTTGGTTTCAACGCAAACACGTGATTGTGTGCGTGCCGTATGGCGCGACGGCGGTAGAGATGGAGGCTCTCATTCGCGAAGCGGAGGCGGCAGGGAGTCATCGCGTGGATCTTGTGCGCGAGCCGTTCGCGGCCGCCCTGGGTGCGGGATTACCGATTAGCGAGCCGCGGGGCAATTTGGTGATCGACATTGGCGGGGGCACCACTGAGGTGACCACACTCTCACTGAATGACATCGTGCACTGCGAGTCGTTGCGCATGGCGGGAAATGCCATGGATCAAGCGGTGCAGTCGTTTTTTCGCAATCGTTACAACTTTGCCATTGGCGAGAACACCGCAGAGCAAATCAAGATTCGTTATGGAGCCGTGTACGCGAACGGTGCGGCAGGCGACGCCACCTTCGAGGTGAAGGGGCTCAACGCCCGTACTGGCAAGCCCGAGCGGCTTTGTGTGCGGGTGTCTGAGATCCGCGAGGCGCTCGAAGGAGTGGCGCGCAACATTACCGATGCCGTGCGCCGGTGTGTGGAGCGTTTGGCTCCGGAGCTCGCGGCCGATGTGTACACAGACGGTGCGGCGCTGGTTGGTGGCGGCGCGTTGTTGCGCGGCTGGCCAGAGCGGCTGCGGGAGGCGATGGGACTCAAGGTGCGGATTGCCGACGACCCCCTCATGTGTGTCATGCGGGGGCTGATCGAAATCCTGAAGAACCGCGATGCCTACGAGGAACTGATCGTCAACTCACGGGTCCGGCCTTCGTTGGAGGATGAACGGCGGTGAGCATGCGGCGGCGTCTGGTTCCGTGGGTCGCGCTTGTTGTCGTGGCACTTGTCGCCGGTCCGGTAGAGGCTCGGCGGCAGTGGCCACAGGCGTTCGAAGCGCCAGTGATTGCGGTAAGCGACGGCGACACGTTCGTGGTGCGTTACGGTGGGCGGAACTTGCGCGTGCGCGTGGCTGGGGTGGATGCCCCAGAGCTGAAGCAACCCTACGGGCGTCAAGCGCGAGCGTTCACGGCCGGGCTGGTGTTGGACAAGGTGGTGCGCATCGAGCCTCGAACGGTTGATAGTTACGACCGCATCGTTGCTCGCGTCCTCACACCTGATGGCAAGGACTTAGCCGAAGAACTCCTGCGCAACGGGTTGGCTTGGTGGTACCGGCATTATGCTCGCGACCAGCGGCTGGCCAGCTTGGAAGCGGAGGCGAAAAGTCAGAGGCGGGGCCTGTGGGCCGACCCGGACCCGGTGCCGCCGTGGCTGTATCGGCGCGCTCCGGTGTTTCAGTAGGTCGGCCCGCCGCCAGTGGGTCGGAGCGTTGACTCGGGGTTGCATTTGGCCAAGAAGCTTCTTCTGCCTGAGCGCAGCCGAGTTGGCTTTGGCGGGTCGGGCTTTGTTCAAACGAGAGCTGCGGTGAAGTTCGGGGCCAAGCAGAAATAGGAGGAACGATGGCAAGCGAAGCGTTGAACATGATCGTGAATATGTTGCGGAGCCAGCGTCCGTTGCACGAGCCGACCGTGCAAGAAATGCGGGCTGGGCTGGAGGCAATGGCGCAAATGTCGGTGTTGCCGGCCGACGTCGAGATGAGCTCGGTGGAGGCCGAAGGGGTGCCGGCGGCTTGGGTCGTTGTACCCGAAAGCGAAGCCCATCGCGTAGTGTTGTACCTGCATGGGGGCGGCTACGTGATCGGTTCCATCCGTACCCATCGCGATTTGGCACAGCGCATTGCCCGTGCCGCACGAGCGCGGGTGCTGCTGATCGATTATCGGCTGGCCCCGGAGCATCCTCATCCGGCAGCGGTGGAGGACTCTACACAAGCTTACCGCTGGTTGTTGCGCCAGGGATTCGAGCCGGCAGCGATGGCGGTCGCCGGCGATTCCGCCGGTGGCGGACTCACAGTCGCGACCTTGGTTGCACTGCGCGATGCGGGAGATCCGTTGCCGGCGGCGGCGGTGTGCTTGTCGCCGTGGGTGGACTTGGAAGGGCTTGGCGAGTCCATGACCACCAAGGCCGACGTCGACCCCATGGTGCAGCGTGAGCCGTTATTGCGCATGGCTGCCATGTATCTCGGTGGTAAAGATCCCCGCACGCCCTTGGCTGCGCCGCTTTACGCAGACTTGAAGGGCTTGCCGCCACTTTTGATTCAAGTGGGAACGGCTGAGACGCTGTTGGACGATTCGATGCGCTTGGCCGAGCGGGCACGAGCCGCCGGTGTCGATGTAACCCTCGAGCCGTGGGAAGACATGATTCACGTTTGGCAGGCGTTTGCCTCCATGTTACCCGAGGGCCAGCAAGCGATTGACCGCATTGGTGAGTTCCTTCGCCAACGACTGCGGTAGCTCTCGAGTCGTTGCGGGCGCGCGGAGAGGTGTCTCAGCAGAGACTTGCCGCCGTGGCCGTCGCCTCAAGGCGAAGAGTCTGTTCTTCTCACCAGCTGCTCCGCTTTGTGCGCCAATGCCTGGCGATGAATTTTCCCGCTGCCGAGAACGGGAAGCTCGTGCTCGGTCAGGAAAAACACACGTTCGGGAACTTTGTATGTTGCCAGACGTTCTCGGCACCAGGCGATGACCTCTGGCTCGCTCGGGTGCTGGTCCCCTTCCGGCACAACAAAAGCCACTAGGCGTTGGCCACGCTCTGGGTCGGCGGCGCCCACCACTACGGCAGTCCGCACCCCCGGGTAAGCAGCAAGCACGAACTCCACCTCGGCTGGAGATACGCTGGCGCCGGCGACTTTGACGACGTCACGGATGCGGCCGGTGAAATGCAGGTAGCCCTCGTCGTCGATCCAGGCTCGGTCGCCCGTGTGGAAGAACCCTTCCGAATCGAAGCATTCGCGTGGCCGCCGTTTGTAGTAGCCCAGCATCAGAGTGGCTCCGCGAACGGCTAACTCCCCTTCTTGTCCTGGGGGGAGTTCGACTCCAGTGTTTGGATCCAAGACCTTCATTTCCACCCCGGGTAGCGGCCGGCCATGAGTGCTCTTGCGTTTGTGGATGGGATCCGACCACGCGGTTGTGGCCGCCATTGGGCCGGTTTCTGTCATCCCCCAGGTGCTCACCGCGTGGTGGTCGTTGCCGTAGAGGGCATCTGCCCAGTCTGCTTGGGCTCCAGGCCCTTTGCGCAACCGAAGGCGCGCCCGGCAAAAGCTCGGGTGCTTGAGAATCGCATGCGCCTGGTGCGGCCAAGCGAAGAAGGTCGTCGCCTCGTAGCGTTCCATGAGAGCAATGGCTTCACCTGGCTCGAACACCGGCTGGCTAATCACCGCCGCGCCGGCAAGCCATGGTGCCAGCACTCCAGCAACGAGCCCTCCAGCGAAAAACCAGGGAAGGTATGCCCATACCCGGTCGGTTCGTTCCAGCCCTAGCCGTTCTGCGATGCCGGCAGCGGCAGCGAGCATGCTGGCGTGGCTGTGCACGACGGCCTTGGGAGCAGCCTCGCTGCCTGAGGTGAAAAAGATAGCGGCGGGCTCGCTAGCGGAGGTGTTTTCGGCGAGAGCTCGCAACCACATTTGCTCGCGCTCCGAGGGCTCTCGTTGGCAGCCCTGCCAACTGAGGCCGGTCGAAGTGGGCGCACTCGGAAACCAAACAATCGTGGCTAAGCATGGAAGCAACGTGGCGCATGCATCCTTACGATCGAGAGCAATACTGGCGGCCGCGAGTGCCGCGGCGTAATCGTTTTTGAGGAAGCGAGGCGTGGCGACCAAGATGCGCACGTCCGCAAGCTGCAAGGCGTACACGAGTTCCTTGCCGGTCCAAAATGTGTTCAGCGGTACGAGCACGGCGCCGAGGCGCCACACGGCCCAGGCCAGTACGAGCCAATCGGGTCCATTGGGGAGCAGCAGGCCCACATGGGTGCCTTTGCGAACACCCCAGCGCGCAAGCGCAATTGCCGCGCGGCGGCTTTGGCTCTCGAGTTCGGCGAAGCTGTAGATCGCTGTTGCAGTGAGCAGGGCGGGGTCGGTTCGGCCACCGGGCAAGGTTGTCGCTAGGGTGCCCGGCGCGGACGAGGGTAAAATCGGGATGGGCCTCAGTTCAATTACTTCGGCCATTGCTGCGACCGAGCACCAACCCAGGCCGCTCCTCCGTTGGCCGTCCAGCAGCGACGATGGCACGGCCGTTGACGAACACGTACTCCACCCCGCGCGCGGGCTGCACCAATCGGTAGGCCCCACCGGGAAGGTCTCTGCGCAACTCCGTGCGTGCCGGACTGACGCTTGCCGGATCGAAGAGCACAATGTCGGCGGCGGAACCAACACGGAGTTGGCCACGATTGTGGATGCCGTAAAGGCGCGCGGGGACAGAGGTCAGCAGTCGCACCCCTTCCTCCCAGGAGAGAGCTTGCAACTCGCGCACCCAATGGCCGAGCAGGTGGGTGGTGAAGCTGTGATCGGCAAGCGTGTCGACATGCGCTCCCGCATCCGAGAGGGCGAGTAGGCCCGCTGGGTGGCGCAGGAGCTGGCCCACGATACGCTCATCGTTGTTCATGATGGGAATACCCCACTGGCAGGCCAAATCGGTTTCCAACGAGAGATCGAGCAGGGTGTCGACTTCATCCGCACCCCGCGCGGCAGCGATTTCTGCAACGGAGCGATCCATCCATCCGGTGTGTTGTTCGCTGGGGGACCAGCGGAGAAAAATTGCTTGCCAAGAGGGTCCGAGGGCCGCTACCCAACCACCGCCTTGCGACATTGAGCGAAGTTCGTTGCGGAAGGCTGCGCTGCGCAGCAGTTCCGCGCGTTCTTCTTTCGGTTTGGCTAGAATCGGACGCCAAAACGGGTTGTTCTCCGTAGCAATCGAGCTGCTTCCAAAAGTAATGCGAACCTCAAGTGGGCGGCACCCGACCTGAGGAACGACGCGGAGTCCACGTGCTTGCAAGTGGGCCGCGTCCTCGATAACGCGCAGCGCCCCTTCCGGCTCGAACGGATTGTGAAGAAGTGGTGCCCAACTGACCAGTTTGCCGCTGGCCTCGGCAAGCATGGCATAAAAGTGTTGGTCCTGAATTTTATCGTCGGCCGTACCGAGCAAATTGCGGGGCGCGATTTCCATCACCCCGCGCTCGAGCGGCCGCAGCGTACGAGCGAAGGCTAAGAGTTCCTCGCGCGGGGCAATGCGGCTCGGCACCGGGGTGCCGTCGCCGAAAAAGTGAGTGGGTGATTCCGAGCTCGAAAAGCCCCAGGCTCCCGCCCGAACCGCATCTTCCAGCAGCCGGCACATGTTGGAAAGTTCCTCGTCGGTGGCGGCTCGCTCGGTGGCAGCCTCTCGCATCACGAAGTAACGAATCGCCGAGTGGCCAACGAAGGCGGCGACGTTGAGGGCGGGTTGCCAGCGTGCCAGCGCGTCGAGGTATTGCGGAAAGGTCTCCCACTCCCAGCGAATTCCTGCCGCTAGGGCTTCGGTGGGCATGCCCTCCACATAAAGAAGCATGCGCATGAGGAGTTCGCGGTCGCTTGCATGGCACGGGGCAATGGTGAACCCGCAATTGCCGATCACGACTGTGGTCACGCCATGCCACCCCGAGGGTGTGAGGAATGGATCCCAGGACACTTGGCAGTCGTAGTGTGTGTGCACGTCGATAAAGCCGGGGGCGGCCATCAGCCCGGCAGCGTCGATTGTTGTCCGGGCGGGCTCGGCCACGCTGCCAATGCCAACGATGGTGTCCCCTTGAACGGCAATGTCGCCGTGGAAGCGTGGCGCGCCGGTGCCGTCGCAAACTTCCGCGTTGCGAATCACAAGGTCGAGCATGGCGCTGTACTACAACACTGCGCGGTCTCGGGCCAAGAGGGAGGAAATGCGAGCGTCGAGTTTCGAGAGGGCAGCAGGATAGGGCAACTTGGCCTAAGGGGCTAGGCGGGACCGGCTTGAGTGCAGCTCGAGTGTCGAGTGACGGCGCACAAAGCGACTAGCGTTCGAGGCAAGCGTAAACGGCGTCGATCAAGCTCTGTCCGCGTTTGTTGAGAAAGAGGCCATGGCCGAGTTGGTTCATCACGTAGCCGATGGCCACGCGCGCTTCGGGGTCGGCCATGCCGAAAGAGCCGCCGGCGCCCACGTGTCCGAATGCGGCTGCATTGGGTCCGAAAATCACGCGGTCCTCGGGGTCCTCGGCAATGCTTTTCATGAATCCGTGGCTAAACCGGGTGCGCGCGAGCAATACGCGATCGGGCCCATCAACGGCAACCCTTTCAGCGAGTGCACGGGTGCTGGAATCCAGCAAGGGAGTGCGTTGCTGCGCGTGAGCGCCGACCAGGCCGGCGTACAAACCCGCAAGCCCGCGGGCATTGGTGATGCCGTTGCTGGCGGGGATTTCAGCGGCATGCACAGTGCGGGTGTTGGCGGCGGAGCCGCTGGTGATGCTTGGTGGGTTCATAAAGGCTTTCCAGGTGAGGCTGCCCCGCTGCATGACGGCGCGAAAGAAGGGGGTGGGGCGATTTCGCAACGGGGGCATGCGGATGCGCGCCACCCGGGGCTCGTAAGCCTCCGGCAGCCCGATCCAAAATTCGAGGCCGAGCGGCTCGGCGATCTCGTCGCGAAAGAAGCCTCCTAGGCTGCGGCCCGTAACCCGGCGCACAACCTCGCCCACGAGGAAGCCAAAGGTGACGGCGTGGTAGCCATGCCCTTCTCCCGGTGGCCACAAGGGTGCTTGGGAGGCGAGGGCGCGGGCCATTCGTTCCCAGTCGAAGAGCGCCTCGGGCGGAAGGGGTTCGTCGATGGCGGCAAGGCCGGCTTGATGGGTGAGCAAGAACGAAACGGGAATCGACGCCTTGCCGCGTTGCGCGAATTCCGGCCAGTAGTGGGCCACCGGGGCATCGAAGTCCAGCACCCCGCGCGTGTGCAGCAGATGGGCGCAGGCGGCTGTGGCGCCTTTTGTCGATGAAAAGACGAGAACCAGGGTATCCTCGCGCCACGGTGCGCCGGTGTGATGGTCGGCGACCCCTCCCCAAAGATCGACCACGACCTTGCCTTCGACGATCACGTGCACGGCCGCACCTAACTCTCCGCGTGCTGCAAAATTCTGACGGAACGTGTCGCGTACGAGGGCGAAGCGGGCGTCGCAATGTCCGTAAATCTCCACGCTTCGTACAAATCGCAGTGGTGGTGACGGTTCAAGGGCAGGACGCGGGCAAACTCGATTAGCAGCCTTTCGGGCCGCCCTGCCGGGGCGTTTAAGCGCGGCGTTCGAAGATCAGTTGTGCATCGCCGATGTGAGCCGCGGCGAAGGCGGCTTCGCAACTCGCCAAATAAAATTCCCACAAGCGCGTAAAATAGCGGTCGAAGCCGAGCGCCTGCACTTGCGGCAGGTGTTGCAGAAACTGCTCCCGCCACGTGCGCAGAGTGCGGGCATAGTGGGGGCCGATGTCGCGGAAAAAGAGCAGCCGAAGTTGCGTGTAGTGCTTGGTCGCCCACAGGATGCGGTGCAGGGAGGCAAGCAAGCCTCCCGGGAAAATGTGCTTTTTGATGAAGTCGAACTCGCGCCGGTACGCGTCGTACCGTTGGTCCGGGATCGTGATGGTTTGCAAGAAAAACTTGCCTCCAGGTCGCAAGCAACGGTCAACTGCCGTGAAGAACGCGGGGTAGTACTCGTGACCGACTGCTTCGAACATTTCGATGGAAACGACGTGGTCGTAAGTGCCGGTGAGGTCGCGGTAGTCCAAGAAGTCGAGGCGAACCTGATCGCTTATGCCTGCTGCGGAACAACGCTCGCGGGCCAGTTCCAACTGCTTTTGGGAGAGTGAGATGCCGTGGACAAAGGCCCCGAAGTGCTTGGCCGCGTGTAAGGCGAATGAGCCCCAACCACAACCGATTTCTAAAACTCGCTCTCCAGGTTGAATGCCGAGCTGGCGGCACACGAATTCCAACTTGGCATGTTGCGCTTGTTCGAGAGAGAGGGACGGTGGGTCAAAGAGAGCGCAGCTGTAGGTGAGGCTGGAGTCGAGAAACAGGCGGTAGAAGTCGTTACTGAGGTCGTAATGGTGGGCGATGTTGCGGCGGCTTCCCGAGCGAGTGTTTCGCTGCAAGGCCCAACTGACCGCTCGGGGGAGACGCAAGAGGCTTTTGACCACCGACCGTTGGTTCCACAACGCGCTGTCAGCGCGAACGAACAGCCGGCAGAGCTGGGCGAGGTCGTTGGTGTCCCACCAGCCTTCTGCGTAACTCTCGCCAGCGCCGATGTCTTGCTCCCATAGGATGCGGCGAAATGTTTCCCAACGATGGATTTGCACTTGGAGCATGGGGGTTCCGCGGCCCAGGGTGTGCTGGGTGCCATCCGGTAGATGAAGCTTGAGGGTGCCGGACTCGAGACTGGCTAAACCGGAGAGGACTTTGTCCACGAGGCGCCGCGTTAGCCACGAGGGGGCACCATCGCTGGTTCTGGTTCGACCGAACATTTCGAGGGCATGGTCACTCATGCTGTCTTCCTTTCCATGATTGGGCCCGCTGCCGGCGTTTTGAGACTACGCGGGCTGAACTCGGCCCATAAGGCGGCTTGTTGTTGTTGAGCCCTGCTAGGTGAAGGTTGGTGAAAGACGCGCAAGTGTTTGAGGTACAGCTTAAGGGCCTCATAGTGGATTGCCGCAGTCACCTTCGCGGTGAGCCATGGGTGCCGAACGGCTAGGCGGAGCAACTGGGCGTCGGTGAGCGGCCGTCGCCAAGCCCACACTGCAGCGTCGATCGTGGCCTTCCCACGCTCGCGAAGCCGGATGGCGATCTGCAACCGCTCGCCTGGAGGGCGCAGGCGGAACTCGTAACTGCCTGCGTCACGCTCGGTAAACGGGGATACGTGCATGTGCTTCGGCGCGTGGACGATCGATGTGCCCCCGTTTGTGTGAGGGTGGCTGACGGGGAGTACGTAATGAAAGCGTTCACCAAACGTGTTGTTTACCTCCGCGAGCACGCACACCAGGTCCTCACCGGCGGTGAAGCCGTAGAAGAAGGATACTGGGTTGAAGACGTAGTTCCACTGGCGCACGTGGGTCAGGAGGCGCCAGTGGGGAATCGCAGCCGGGTCGATTCCGTTGCGCTCGAGAAACGCGAACAGCCGGTCACGGAGGGGGCCGTGGCCGTCGAGGTGGTCTTGTTCGTTGAAGGAAAACAAGCGACGCCGGTTAATTCCGAGGAGAAAGAGTGTTTCGGCGAGAACCGGTACCTCTTCCAGATCCAGGTACCAGTACGTTGTTCGGTAACGGAACAGGTGCCGCTGCGGGACGTGGCGGAGGTGTTGGACGAAGCCGACGTACAATGCGGAATTCATGCCGCTGCTCTCCGATTTTCGATTGCTGCGACAACGTCTAACGCTGCGCGCACACCGTCTTCGTGGAACCCGTAGCCGAGGTAAGCGCCAGCGAAATACGTTCCGCGATGGCCATTCCATTGAGCCAAGGTGGCTTGAGCGGGCGGCACTTTCGGATCGAACTGTGGGTGCTCGAACCACCAGCGGCGGAGAACATGCTCGGAAGGGATGTTGGCGGTGGAATTGAGGGAGACACAAAAGGTGGTCGTTGTCGGCAGGCTTTGCAAGTGATTGATGAAGTAAGTCATTGTGAGGGCGCCGTTTTCCTGACGGCAGTCGGCTACATGGTAGTTCCACGAGGCCCATAGTTGTCGCTTGCGAGGAAGGAGCCCCGCGTACGTATGCAGAACCACTTCGTTTCGCTGATAGCGGATGGCACTAAGTGCAGCGGCCTCTTGGGGTGTCGGATCGGCGAGAAGTCGCAGTGCTTGGTCGGAGTGGGTGGCGATAACGACGGCATCGACATGCACCGTCTCGTGGTCGAGCTGCACATCGATGCCGCGAGCATGGCGGCGGATTTGGCGCACGGACGTGCGTAAAAAAATGCGCTCCGCGAAGCCGGCGGTGAGCCTCCGGACATACTCGCGGCTGCCACCTGAAATTGTTCGCCACTGCGGTTGGTTGGAGACCGACAGCAGCCCGTGATTCTCCATAAAGCGGAGGTAGGTCCCAAGTGGGAATAGTTGCACGCTGTGCGGGGGAGCCGACCAAATTGCTGCTGTCATGGGAAAAACGTAGTGTCGGCGCAGATCCTCGGAGAATGCATGCTCGGTGAGGAAGGCGCCGAGCGTCGCGTTGGGCGAAGGCTGGCGGAGCCAACGTTGGCCAAGCTGGTGAAAGCGCAAAATTTCCCGGACCATGCGCAGGTGGCGCACGTTGAGCCAGTGCCGCACCGTGGGCCCGAGGAGTGTCCGCAAGCCATGACTCGAATACTCGCGCGCGCAGCGCTCGCAGCGCATGCTAAAGGACATTGGTGCAGCTTGGGTGGGTACGCCGATTTCACGGAGGAGCCGGCTGAAATTCGGGTAGGTGCGCTCGTTGTACACGAGGAAGCCCACGTCGAGTGCCAGCGGTTTGCCCGATCCGTCGGTTACATCCACGGTGCACGCGTGGCCACCCGCCCAGTCCTCGCGCTCGAAGACGAATAGCTCATGTTCCCGCTGCAGGTGGTAGGCAGCGACCAACCCCGAAACGCCGGCTCCGATGATGGCGATGCGCATAGCGAGGCACCAGGAGAGGATTAGGCTGCGTGGCGATGAGCGGAACAGATCCGGCGGCGCTCGGACGCGGGCCGCGCCAGCCAGCCCTTGACCATGTTCCGGACGTACTGCGGGTCGAGGTGAAGAAGCTCGCACAGGCGAAGGAAGGAGTAGGGCCAGGAATCGTCATCGGAAAACACCCACTGGAGTTCTTGTTCCACGGACTTGCGGCGGCTGGGTACATGCGCGTAGTTGCGGATTTCCACCAAGCCGCTGACGAACACTGCTGCCGCCAACTTTTTCTCGGGGCTCCACGACGAGCGACTCGGCAACTGCGTGGGTAGGATCTCGCCGCTGGCAAGCATGTGCTCGATGACGCTCAAGCTTTGCGATTCAGCTTCGAAGGGGAAAACCGACATCGTACCACTCCTCTAGAAACGTTACGCGCGTCGCGCCTTACTTCGCCCGGCGCGAAGTTGTGCGACACGTTGGGTTAATGTGCGGAGATCTGGGATCAGCACCACGTGCTCGGCATCGTCGGTACTGCGAACAGTGGCGGCACCGTCCTGGCCTCCGATCCATAGCGGGATTTTTGCCGCGTCCTTGCGGAGGTTTGCCAAAGCTTCGATGGCTTGAACCGCTCGGGCACGATTCGCTGCGTTCACTACGCTAAGCCCGACCGCACGCACGGAAGCTTGCTCCGCAGCAGAACACAGGTCTGCGGCGGGTACGCTTGCGCCGAGGTAACACACGTTGAAACCCGAATCGGCAAGGACGAGCGCGGCTAGCAACAGCCCGAACTCGTGGAGTTCGCCCTCTGGGGTAGCGAGCAAGATACGTGGCTCACTCGCGGCGTGACGGCGATTCCACAGAATTCCGGCGAGCAAGTCGCGCAAAATGGCGGAGAGAAAATGCTCGTGAGCGACCGTGAGGGCACCGCGCATCCACCGCTCCCCGACCTCATGCAGGAGGGGAGTAAGGATCTCTTCCGCGAGAGGCGATGCCCCAAAGGCGAGCAACGCATCGCCGAGGAGACGTTCAATCGCCTCGCGGTCGAAGCGGCGCACGGCTTCGAGCACTTCGTTCGCAAGCTTTAGTCGCACGGCGGATTGCTCGGGTGAGCTGGACAGCGGTGAGCCGAGAGGCAGCGCCGCGGGTACAGGTGGTTTGATCGGCGAGGCGTCGACCTGCAGGATCGTGGCGAGCTCTTCGTTAGGTAGCCGAGCGACATCGCCGATAGCGCGACCAGAGCCGACAACCGCGGCGAGAAGCTGGAGTCGCTCGACATCTGCGGCAGAGTATAAGCGGGCGCCGCGTGGCCCGCGCACCGGATGCACCGCGCCGTAGCGGCGCTCCCAAGCACGAATGAGATCGGGAGTCAGCCCCGTCAGCCGCGCGACGTTGACGAGGTTGAACCGCGCGTGGCCGGGTTCCGGAGCACGTGACCGACTCGTATGTGCTGGGCTCATGGACCTAACCTCTGCACGCAGTGTAACGAAGCCCACCGGCGTGTCAATATATGTCCAGACACATTCGGACAACAGTGCGGAGGGCATGCTGAGGGAGGCGCAAGTGAAGGCGGAAGAGGAGACTCTCGTGCACGCGCACGCCTCTGCCCCGTTGGGGTGTTTCGGAAAACGGCGACCGCGAGCAAGGCGGGGCAAGTTTTGCGACCGGTGATGACGGAAGTGAATCTGTGGGTCCTATGGTTTTGCGAGTCCCGCAGGCGATTCGCGCATTAGGACTGAGCAATATTGGCGTGGAGTTCGCCTGGTAGTACCGTGCGAATCCAGGGGATGCGAAGATGGGACATTGGCGAGCACTCCGCAGAATTGCGGCGATTGCGATTGGTTGCTGCCGATCAGTGTGGAAGCCGGATGCAGCTTGTGTCGCCCTTCGCGCGCGCAACCGGTGTTCTTTGCCAGCTCGGGTAGCGGGTGTAGATCGCGAGTTCGTGGGACGGAGTGCGTTTCGCAGAAAGAGTAGCTGCGAGGTCGCCTTCACCGCCGGAATAGGTCGGCAATGACGGGTGAAGGTCGAACAGGAGTGACACGAACGGGTACACGGTCCGAGGAATGCCGCGTCTGGCCGCGGTCCGGGAGTGGGAGATTCGGCACGCAGAGAACAGCAGGTTCGGGGTATGTGCCGGCGCTTGGTTTTCGTTGGCTCACTCCTTTATACGACACGGTTGTGCGAGCCTCGACGAAGGAACGCACGTTCAAGCATGCCCGAATCGAACAGGCTCATAATCGACCGCAGCAAAGGGTGCAGGATCTGGGGTGTGGCACCGGTACGCTGGCCATTTGGGTCAAGCAACAGCGTCCCGAGGCCGAGGTGACGGGCACGTATGCAGACCGTGACGTGTTGCGCCTTGCTTTGCGCAAGGCCGACCAAGCTTCCGTTTCGGTGCGATTCGATCAAGCCTTCGCCGAACGCCTCCCGTATCGTGATGCAGTGTTTGATCGGGTCGTATCGAGCTTGTTTTTTCATCACCTCTCATGGCAGGCAAAATTGGATGCGGCACGGGAGGCATTTCGGGTGCTGAAACAAGGCGGTGAGCTCTACGTGGCAGACTGGGGTGGCCCCACCAACGCTTTGATGCGGGCGTTGTTTCTCTCGATTCAACTTTTGGACGGGTTCGCGAACACTCGCGATCACGTGCGTGGGAAACTGGCGTCGATTTTTGAGCAGGCTCAATTCGTGCAAGTGGGCACGGTGCGGACCTTCAGCACAGTGTTCGGCACCATAGCGCTCTACCGTGCTGTCAAACCGGCCTCGTAAATGCGGTGTGCGGCGAGGTGTTCGTGGCAAACCAAACGTCGAGGCAGCGGCTGGGCCGCGGGCCAGGTCGGGCCGCGCAGCGGGCGTCAGTACCGGCCGCGGTGGTGCGTCCGGGATCTGCGCCTCGACAAGCGTGGAGCGCTGAGCGGGCACGGGCTAGAGAGGAGAGCCATGCGGCGTGCCCTGACGAAATTGCAGTGGGTTGTGGCAGTGTGGGCGACGGTGCTCGTCGTTGGCCGGGCCGGTGGGACGGTTGACGGTGGGAAGGCCGCCTATCTCCGCTACTGTGCAAATTGCCATGGCGGAGAAGGAAGAGGCGATGGTCCGGACGCCTCCCGCTTCGTGCGGCCGCCACGCAATTTGCGCGAAGGCGTGCTGCGCGCATATAGCGGAGACGAGTTGGTCGATCGCGTGTTTTCCGGCCGTCATCTGGCATTGCAGATGGATCCGACAAGACTGGCCGACTTGACCGCAGAGGCGGACCAAATCATCGAGCACTTGCGGCGCCTCTCGCGCGCTCACTGGCCGCAGGTGGAGCGCGGGTGGGCGCTGTATACGGTGCGTTGTTCCACCTGCCATGGCCCGTACGGGAATCCTCCCGAGTTCCTTCCCCAGGGTGTCAAGCGCCCGCGCCATTTGTCGGATCGCGCTTGGCAGGAAGCCGCGAGCGACGCCGCGCTGCTGGCTGTGGTCCGGCACGGTCGCGCTGGGATGCCGGCCCTCGTGCCGCAAATCAGCGCCGACGAAGCGCGCGCCCTGCTTACATTCGTGCGCTTGTTGTCGCCAGGGTTCGAGCGATACCAAAGGGTGTGCGCAGTTTGTCACGGCGACGACGGCCGTGGGGTAAAGGCGACGAGCGGCGAAGTGGTGAAGCTTCCACAGGTGCGTTTCGACCGCGGGTATTTTGCCTCGCGCTCGCAAGCGCAACTTCGGGCCGCCGTGTTGCACATGGTGCAGGAGCATGAACCGGCGATGCCGCACTTCGCTACCGTACTGGACCGCGACACCATCCGTGCAATCGTCGAGTATCTGCGAGGACTGCCGTGAGATGCCGAGGCTGGGCACAAATTTCTCGGCAACGTGCGGCGGTTGCGGTGTTTGCCTCCCTGTGGCTCTGGGCCGGGTGCCGAGCGGATTCAGAACGCGAGCGAGCGGTGTCCCCAGCAGCAATCCAACAGCCGCGCTTGCCAGACGGTGAGGCTGGGAGGGTTCTCGAAAGAGCCATTGCCGCTGCAGGAGGCTGGACTGCTTGGTCCGCACTCAAGGATGTAACCTTTGTGTCGACGCTCACAATTTTTGATGCCCGGGGCGATGCAACTTCGGAAACGATCTTCTTGCATAAACAGCCGTTGCATCGCGGCCCGATCCTGCGCATGGAGTCGATCGGTTTGCGCGACGAAATTCTCTTCGGATACGATGGACGTTCTTCCTGGATGTTGCGCGGCGGGAAATGGGTGGAAGAACCGCGGGAACGGATGTTCACAGAGTTTCATGGAATCAGTTCTGCGTTGTCCTTTGGTCTGCCCTTCGTTTTGGCAGAAACAAAGGGAATCACCGTGGAATACGCCGGACAAGAAGGCGACGAAGATGACCGCTGGGAGAAGCTGCGGGTCCGCTATGCGGAGGAATTGCGTTCGCCGATCCGTTGGGCGGTGCTCTACTTTAGCGAGAAGAGCGGGTTGCTCGATCGCGTGTACGCTCAGGTCGACGCCCCGTTTCTTCAACATCCGATTTGGCTGGGCCGTTGGCGGGAGTATCGCCAGCTCGGCGGTATCCGGCAGGAACGGCTGCGATCGTTTTATCCGGCCGATTCCGCTGGCTTCCCTGTGGCCGGATTGGCTGCAGAGCAGTTGATCGAGCATGTCCAATTCAACTTAGGTTTACCGGCTTCTTTGTTCGAACGACCACGACGCAGCGACGGCGCCTCCCTTGCCAGCGGCGCTCCTAACGCGGGGATGGTGGCGTGGGTGCTCCATCGTTCTGGTCATCGAAGCGCTGGCTCTTTGGGTGCACGCCCGGCAATGCCTCGATGATGGAATGCGCCCGCGCAAACCTACGAGCATGGTAGAAGTTGAGGCCAAGTTCATCGCTCAAAGCGACGAGCTGTGGGAAATGTTCGCAAAGGGCGGAGAGCTTGCCGGGTGCGCAGTGCGCCTCAAGAGGCGAGAGCGGCTCAGGTCCATTTATTTGGATACGCCTCAATGGTCACTTCTCCTAACGGGAATCGCGCTCCGCATCCGTGCGCACGAGGGAGCGCCTGGCTGCGAACTCACGGCGAAATGGGCAGGTGCTGTTGCTGCGGGAATCCACCGCAGGTCCGAATATACGACTGAACTCCCGCGGCGGCCGAGGTTGCCACTGCGCGAACTGCCACCCGAGCTTGTACCGCTGTTAGTCCCGGTTGTTGCAGGCCGACCACTCGTTCCTGTGTTGGTGACCGAGGTCGACCGAACGACCTTCCGCATTTTGTCCCGTAGTGCCCGATCCACACGGGAATTGGCGGAACTCGCGCTCGATTGGGTTTCTGTCGGATCCGACCCGCGTGCGCTGAAACTTCAGTATCGTGAGGTGGAATTGGAGCTGAGATCCGGTGCGAAAAAAGATCTCGTGCGCCTCGCTCAGGACCTGGAAAGGCGGTTTGGTTTGCGCCGGCATCGCTTTTCGAAATTCGAGCGTGGGTTGCGCGCGGCATACACTCGGGTGCCCAAATTTGGAGTGCCGGCTCGGCCTCGCAAGAAGTACGAAATCGTGGCAAGCGCCCTCGAACTTTTGCGCGCTCGCGATCGAGCGTTGCGGTCGAAGGTGAGCAGGGAAAACGTCGCCTCTCACATTCGCTCGCTCGAAAGTGCATTGCTGGCGTTGAGCGCACGGGAGCAAACTAAGGTGTTGTCTGTCGTCATGGGCCTGCAGAGGCGGCTCGCGAAGGCTGAGGGACTGCTCGAATTTATCGAGCAAGGCAGGCTCTCCGCCTCGGGAGGCAGGCTCCAGGAGAAGCTTGCGATGGCGGCGGCTAACCTGATTTCCAAAGTGTTGGCAAGCCGGGATTACTTTGATTTTCTGGTGCGACTGGAGGTGCTGGCGTTTGGCGATCGGATACCGCTGCCGAAGCACGATGTGTGAAGGACAGGCGCAATGGAAGGTCGAAAACTGCTTTACCTAATCCGCCATGCGCAAGCCGAACGGGCTCGGGCAGGCGTGGGGGATGCCGATCGCACGCTGACAAGAGAAGGACGGGAAGATACGGTACTCGCGGCGCGCGGTCTCAAGCGGTTGGGCGTGAAATTAGATGTGGTGCTGACAAGTCCGCTACGCCGGGCGCAGGAAACTGCCCGTTTGTTGGCTTTAGGACTTCAGGTGGATGTCGTCAGGCACGATGCGTTAGCTCCCGGGTCACCGCCGGATGAGCTGCTACTATCCCTTGCGGAATTCAGCAATGCGGCCTCGCTTGCACTTGTTGGTCACGAGCCTGACATGGGTCGGTTAGCCTCGGTGCTGTTGGTGGGCGATCCACTGAGGATCGAAATGCCGTTCAAACCAGGGCAGGTCGCAGCCGTGGAAGTCGGCGCGATTCCGCCCCGTTGTCCCGGACTACTCCGTTGGTTCGCCACTCAGCAGCAGCTCAGCTTCATCGGCTCCTAACTGTTGTGATTCCAGCGCTTGTCCAGAATGCTTCTCGGTCCAGTCGTGCTGGGAACCTTGCTCTTGTTCCGCAAATTCTGGCTGCACGGTGGTGCTGGTGTCGTCCTGTTGGTACTCCGCGCCATCCGGTGCTCCTGAGGGACTGTCCACTTCGGGGTCCTGCCCGGCTACGGCATCCCCATCAGACTCGCTGGGCTGGAGCCGCCGCACGCTTAGTTCCAGACTGGTTAGCGTTTCCTGTGGACTTGCGAGCGGCGGGGCCTCGAAGAATAGCGGCCCTGACGCGGGCACGAACTTCATGTCCGACACGCACCCGGCGCTGCCGTCGCGGACGGATCCGCTCCCGTACACACCCTGACGACCTGCACTCACCGGTAACCCGCTGAGAGGCCTCCCGGCGTCGAAGATGGGGAGTTCAGTGGATTCGCGTACGGAACCTGCGGATTCCGCGATTGTCCGGCTTCGCTCTCGTAGGGGCCCGCCGGTTTCGCGTACGCTCCCTACACTGCCTACTTGCGCCGGTGCTTTGGATCCGTTGCTTGCGAGTGCCAGAACTGCGACTGTTGCCCAGGCAATCGTACGACGCATCGGCCCAACACCCTACCCTGGTGGGGTGGGCGCGGCAAGCGGGGAAGCCAGTATGGGGCGACGACCAGCGCACCTAGCCGTACTGCTCTGTTGTTCAGACTCGCGATGTCAAGACAAAGCGCGCTGTTATCAGCGGCACACGCCAGTGCGGCGGGCTGCCTCTGCCACAGCCTCGCCCACCCGGTAAGCAACCGATTTATCAAGCGGGTTCGGCAAGATGCGCTCTGGAGTTGGCTCCAAGACGGTTTCGGCTAGGGCCTGGGCGGCGGCGACCTTCATTTCCTCGTTGATGACTTTGGCTTTGGCGTCGAGCGCGCCGCGAAAGACTCCAGGAAAAGCGAGCACGTTATTGATTTGGTTGGGGAAGTCGCTGCGTCCTGTCCCCACGACCACGGCGCCAGCGGCGCGGGCAAGGTC